>CAKAOY010000085.1 GCA_916710115.1 uncultured Bergeyella sp. | reverse complement strand
TGAGGTGTCATAGGAACTTCTCCCCAATTACCTGCTCCTCCATCGATAATTTTCTTCGCCAATTTCTCTGCATCAGCCTCTGTATATTTTGCTGCAACATCTTGGAAAGCTGGTCCTACTAATTTAGTATCAATTTTATGACACCCCATACAATCTCCTCCTTCTACTAATTTTTGACCTTTTGCTTCCGGTGTCTCAGCTACAGCCTCCTCACCACCTTTTCCTGATGGTTCTTCGAGCATTACATTAGTCTCTGGCTCTGGTGCTACATAGGTTTCTTCTACCTTTTTAGAACACGCTACCACTACTGCTGCAGCCATCAATGTTGTTAATAATCGTTTCATAATCTTATCTTTTTTTATTTATGAGGTCAAAGATACTCACTTTTTTTTAATTTTAAAAGTTTATTATCTTTTTTACTCTATTGCATTATTAATAATTTTTAAAGGATTACAATCATTAAAATACTATATATTATTGATTTAATTTAAATATTCACTAACTTTTTTTTCTTATTTTTTTCAAAAACATCCTTTATTATTTAACGAAATCAGCATTAGCACAAAACACTAATGCTGATTATTTTGAAAAGTTAATCAAAATTTATTCTACTTCCAATTGCTTTTTTATTTCCTGCACTGTAGGTTCTACATCTATATCTAATCCTTCTCTCTGATAAGCGAGAGTTCCATCTTTCGCAAACACACTTATAATATTAGAGTGCGAAAAATCAACTGGTGATATTTGTTTATATTTCATTGCCACTACATTAGCAAATTCTCGTGTTGTAGTCTCATTTCCTCTCAGAAATAGCCATTCCCCTCCTACGAAATCATTCATCTTAAAATATGCTTTCATCCTCTCGGGAGTATCAACATCAGGGTCAATAGATACAAAAACATACTGAATCTCCTCTGGATTCACTTTTCCTACCTTTTTAGCAATTTGTTTCATTCTTGCCGTAAGTTGTGGGCAGGCTGTTTTACAAGAAGTATAAATCATCACCAAGACAATCACTTTTCCACGTAACTCTTTAAGCTGTAGTTTTTTACCATTCTGATTTTCCCATACAGATGATAAACGAAACATTGAGTCTTGCGGTAATTCTTTTTGAGTTTTTGGGTTACAACTAAATAAAAAACTTGTCGCTACCAAGGTAAAAAAAAACTTTCTCATATATTATTAGTTTAAAATTATTTTATATCTTTTGCACATCGGAAACCAAGATTAGCAATACAAAAATTAGCATCTAAACTACCTCTAAAAGCAAATCGAGCAAATGAAGCATAATTTTTCAAATCTTTGGTTGTTACAGACGCTCCTGCACAAAATAGATTATTATTTTCTGCCTTATCGGCACGAGAGTCTCCCGTCATCATCACAGAATTAAAATCCTCTGTCCATTCCCATATTACACCATACAAATCATACAATCCATAATAATTAGGTTTTCCCTGTTTTACGGGTTTCAAATACATCTGTTTTTGCTGATATGCATCAAGAATATATTTCGTAAATTCTGGCTTGTTAGTAGCATTTTTTGTTGTCTCATCAGCAGCAGCAGCATATTCCCACTCATCAATAGTCGGCAATCTTTTACCAACACTCTTAGCATAAGCAACAGCAGCGAACCAAGATATCCCCGTAACGGGAGCATTAGGGCTCACATTATCAGGTAATTGATAGTCTCCTTTCCAACTTTTCAAATAAGAGCCATCGGTATAGAGTTTCAGAATTTTAGACCTCGTCCATTGGGGATTGGCTTTTAAAAATTTCAAATATTCTGCATTGGTTACTGCAGTTTCATCAAGTAAAAAGCTTTTTACTTTTACAATATTTTCTTCATCTCTCCCAATAAATGCCTTATAAGTTCCGCCCTCTATCATCTTCATTTTAGCAGAAGTTTGCACAGATTTTATCTCATTTACGTCAACCTTAAAATCTCCTGTATTCTCTTTAGAGCAAGAAGCAAACAAAACAAACAAACTAAACAAAAAAACTCTCATCTATTTATACTCTTAATATTAAAAAAGCAATAAGCATTAGATTATAATACTCACTGCTTTTTTTGCCATTTATAAACTTATTTTCCTTTTCTGTATTCTTTCGGATTTTCAGGACCTTCTACAATGAGTTTTCCTAAAGCTCCTTTATGGAACGCACGGAATAATGAGTGATCTACAAGAAGGTAAGTTCCTGGAACAGAAGCCTTAAATTCTACAATAGAAGAGCCACCCGCAGGGATTGTTGTAGTCTGGATATTTTCATTAACTAAACTACCTCCTTCTACATATACTCTATCAAACAATTCTCCAATTATATGGAAAGAAGAAGTTTTGTTTGGACCTCCATTTCCTACGAATATTCTTACTGTTTCACCTACTTTAGCTCTTAATTCTTTACCATTAAGTAATGAACCTACTTTACCATTAAACACTACATAATCAGGGTTTTCAGCGATAGCTTTATCTTGATCAAACTCTTGTAAGCCTTGTGCTCCATATGCACCCTTTGTATAAAAATCCCCCTGCATTACATAGTATTCTCTATCTACTTTTGGAAGACCTCCTTCTGGTTCTATTAGAATAAGCCCATACATACCATTCGCTACGTGCATACCCACTGGCGCCATTGCACAATGATATACATAAAGACCTGGGTTAGTAGCCTTAAAGTGGAATGTTGCAGACTTTCCTGGTGCAACAGATGTAGCTTCTGCACCACCACCTGTTCCATTAACAGCGTGAAGGTCAATGTTATGAGCAAATTGAGAAGTTTCGTGATTTTTTAAGGTAAATTCCACTTCATCCCCCACTCTTGCACGTATAAACGCACCTGGAACTGTTCCGTTGAAAGTCCAAAAATTATACTTAGTACCATCAGTCAATTCGCCTACTTTCTCAATAACCTCCAACTCTACTTTTACTTTTTTAGCTTTTCTGTCACCAACTGGTGCTGGTACATTAGGTGGAGATGTTACTTCAAGTTTTTCATAATCTCCTCCTTCTACCTCGATTTTAGCATTTTTTACAGAAGGTAATAATTCATTAATGTCTTTCCCTGACCCATTTGATGAATCTTTTGAGCAAGAACTAAGTCCTAAAACTGCTGATAATAGTGCAGTTAAAAAAAATCTCTGTTTCATTTATAAAACTTTTGTGTTAATTTTAGGATTTATAATACCTTCTCATTATTAATTGATGTTCCCTCTTATTTAAAGCCTTAACTAAAAACTCTAAATACGATATTTTCACGAAGTTTTAAAAGTTTTTTTGTAATGCAAATGTATCAATAATTTCTTAATCAAATTCTATTTTTTTCAATTATTTTTCAACATATGACTAAAATCATATTTTTCAATCCTATTGGTGGGTAATCGTCTCAAATTTCACATATCTTTTACCTTCTTTTTCCTCAATATTCAACTGATGATACGGCGTATCATACAACTCTGGGAGATACACATCGGCCCATTCTATAATATTTAGAAAACCATTATACAGATACTCCTCTATACCTATGTCATATACTTCCTCTATGGAACTCATTCTATACAAATCAAAATGATACACCTTTCCATTTTCTGTATCATACTCATTAACAATGGAGTAAGTCGGAGAAGAAACTTCGTCGCTACTTCCTAATCTTGCTAATAAAAACTTCGTAAATGTTGTTTTCCCAGCTCCCAAATCTCCATTGAGTAGCAGGATATTATACTTTAATTGTGGCAAAATATTATCTATCACCCTCTGCCAATCTTCTAACTTTTCTAATACCATTACTATTTTGAAACTAATTTATATCTTGACAAAGATAATGATTTTGCTCTTAATTTTATAATCTAAAAATCCTATCTTTGTAAAAAATTAAAAAGAATGCTTAAAGAAAAGAATATTCTAAATGCTATCGGCATTATTGGGAGCCTCATTTTGTTTGTAATAATAGCCTTTGTTTATGCAAGTCCCGTTCTCCACGGGGACCAACTTTACCAACACGATATTGTAGAATACAAAGGCAGTGCTAAGGAGCTATTGGACTACCGAGCTACCCACCACGAAGAAACCTATTGGAGTGATGCAATGTTTGGCGGTATGCCAACCTACCAAACGGGAGCCCAATTTCATGGCGATATCATCAAACGAATTGATGATATTCTAATGATTTTTCCCAAGCCAATTAATTACTTATTTTTATTATTTTCAGGATTTTTCTTTTTGGGAATGGTCGCTGTTCGTAATTGGCGATATGCCTTATTAGGAGCTACATTCTTTGGACTTTCTACTTACTTTTATATTATCATCGGAGCGGGGCATAATGGCAAAATACATACCATTGCCTATTTCGCACCACTTTTGGCAGGAATTTTATTAATTTATCTTCGGAAAAATTACATCTTAGGATTCATCACAACTACGCTATTTATGGGGTTGCAAATTGCCGCCAACCACCTACAAATGACTTATTATCTCTTCATCGGATTATTTTTTCTTTTCCTTTCTGAATTAGTACGAAGCATCATTAAAAAGACAGAAATTAAACATTTTCTGATTTCAACAAGTGTTATCGGAGGGGCTTGTATATTAGGTATTGCTATGAATTCGCAAAGGATATTAGCTAATTCTGAATACATAAAGGAAACCGTAAGAGGTAAGCAAATACTAAACAACGATAAACAATCTCCCGAAAAATCAGGTATGGACAAAGAGAGTGCCTTAACTTGGTCTTATGGCAAAACAGAAACACTCAACCTACTAATACCAAGACTAATGGGTGGTGCCAGCTCCGAAAAAGGCTCTGAAAAAGCAATTGGAGATATACAAAATCTCATCGCTGAAAACTCCTCCTCTGAGGAAGAATTTAATAAAAATATCAGCCAAATTTCCAAAGGATTGAGTAGCATCTCCTATTGGGGTAACCAACCGATGACTTCTGGCCCCGCATATCAAGGTGCAGTCGTAGTATTTTTAGCAATTCTCGGGTTTTTCTTCGCTCCGAAGAGATACCAATACTGGATTTTAGGCGCTTCTATCCTATGTATCGGCTTAGCTTGGGGGAGCAATTTTCCTTTCCTATCAGATTTATTTATAGATTTTGTACCATTTTATAACAAATTTAGGGCTCCATCTTCCATCCTTGTTGTCGTGGAGCTACTTTTCCCATTGATTGGGATTGTCGGACTTTCTCATCTTTTAAAAAATAATATCAACGAAACGGAAATTCAACAAAAAACTAAAAAACTTATAACTATTTCGGGAGTTATCATCGGTCTCATCATATTTTTATTGGCGTTCAGCCGTCCGCTATTAGGTTTCTGTACAGACAATGAGAGAGCCTATCTCCCACCCTATATCTTGGATTATTTAGTTAATTATCGCCAAAAAATGTTCCAAGAAGACACCATCAAAACTATTCTGTATATTAGTATTACAGCAACTACTTTATTTTTCACTTTAAAAAGAAAAATTAACTCTAATGTGGCTCTTATTATTATTGGATTTGTTAGTTTATTTGACCTTTGGTCGGTGAATAAACGATACCTAAATAATGATAATTTTATCGATAAAATCTTTGCTGAAAACCCTTTCCAAACGGAAAATACCGATTTGTTAGCTGAAAAAATCAGTGAAAACGACAATCTAAAATCACTTTTAACAGAGGCTAATATCAACAAAAC
>CAKAOY010000084.1 GCA_916710115.1 uncultured Bergeyella sp. | reverse complement strand
TACTTGTTATTTGAGATGAATAATAAGTAAATTGCCATCAATGAACTTGCTAAAATAATCGTAAAACTATCGGCCAAAGTTCCAATGAAGATGATTTTCAATACCTCAAAAATGGAAAAATCCGATGTAGTGATTGGATGAAACATAAAGACAACCCTTAAAATAAGAGAAATAGTCAAATATAAGGCTGTGATATAAGTGAAAGGCCGAATTTTTTTTGTGAAATTTTGCATTAATTAAATTTTGTGGCAAATTTACTCAAATTTTTTAGTTTCCATTTTAAAATATTTTTCAGTATATCAAAATTTACACAAAATAAAAGAATTTCTGTCCGTAAAAATATCTAACTTTGCGTAATGAAAGCTTTAAAAACCCTTAATCCGTATTTTTGGAAGCATAGGAATTTACTTTTCTTAGGTTTCCTTTTCATCATTGCGAGTAATTTTTTTATAATTTATAAGGTACAGTTTATAGGACAGGCCGTAGATGAACTCGCAAAGACAAGTAAATTTGGGGTGAATTTTAAAATTATTAAAAATGTTTTGATATTCATAGGTTCGTCTCTACTCACAGGATTTTTTACCTATATGATGAGGCAGACGATTATTGTTTCGTCAAGGAAAATAGAGTTTGAACTGAAAAATAAAATCTATACTCACTACCAAGAAATGTCTCTTACGGACTATAAAAAAACTACAATTGGCGACCTGATGAATCGCCTTAGCGAGGATGTAGTAGCAATTCGTATGTATCTTGGCCCAGGGGTGATGTATATTGTTAATCTCTTTGTCTTACTTGTGATAACTAGTGCTAAAATGTTACAAACCGATTGGGAAATGACACTTTGGTCGCTACTTCCAGCTCCTATATTATCTTTGATAATTTATAAAGTGAGCGGTGTTATTAGCAAAAAATCTAAAATAATGCAAGCTAGCCAATCAGCAGTTTCTACATTTGTAACGGATACAATATCAGGGATTAGGGTGGTTAAATTTTTTGCGAAAGAATTTTATTTTTTGGATAATTATGATAAAAAAATATCAGATTATAAGGAAAAGGCGATTAATTTGGCAAGGATAGAAGCTTCCTTTTTTACAAGTATTCTGTTCGTAATAGGGATTCTTAATGCAGGGATTCTTTACATAGGTGGCCAGAAATATATTGATGGAGAGATATCCATTGGTACGATTGCTAATTTTTTTCTATATGTGAATACTTTGATATGGCCATTTTCACTTGTTGGATGGATTACTTCTGTAAATCAAAGAGCAGAGGCATCAATGCAGAGAGTAAATGAGTTCTTAGATATGAAGTCCGAAATTATCAATACTAATTTTGAAAATTATGAGATAAAAGGAGATATAGAATTTCGGAATGTGTCTTACATCTATCCAAATACAGGGATAAAGGCTCTTGAAAATGTTAGTTTTAGCATAAAATCAGGCGAAAGTCTTGCTATAATGGGGAAAACAGGGTGTGGGAAAACAACTATTGCTCTCCTTCTATGTCGATTGATAGACCCAACGGAAGGTGAAATCTTAGTTGATGGTAAAAATTTAAAAGAACATAACTTGTACCTTTACCGTCAGCATATTGGCTATGTTCCTCAAGAGTCTTACCTATTTTCAGATACGATAGAAAATAATATTGGTTTTGCAATAGATACACCAAATATAGATACCATCATAAAATATGCTAAAATTGCCGATGTTGATAAAAATATTATTGAGTTCAAAGACCAATATCATACAATGGTGGGAGAGCGTGGTGTAATGCTTTCGGGTGGGCAAAAACAAAGAATATGCATTGCTAGAGCCTTGATAAAACAACCGACAATTCTTATTTTTGATGACTCTCTTTCGGCTTTGGATAGTCAAACAGAGAGTAATATCATTAATAATATTAATGAAGAAATCAAAAATAAAACCATCATACTCATTACTCATAGAGAGAGTAGCACTGAAAGAATGGATAGAATACTGAAACTTTAGTTTCTAAAATTTAGCAACAATCCCCCAGTGAATTTTTGTCTCCTTAAATTGGAATGCCTCACCAATCTGTGAGCCGTTGGATATTTGGAAACTCATCAATCCAATAGGTAGTAGCATATTAAATCCTAAGCCAAAACTATACAAACGAGTGTTTGTAGGGAATCGCTTGTTATGGATAAATCCATATTGAATGAAACCATCAAAAAAAGATTGTTCGTTGGCTAAATATCTGTATTCTATACCACCATAGGCATATGAAGATGCAAGAATACTCTTCTCATTGAAGCCTCGTAGAGAGCTCCAACCACCGATTCGTAAAAGCTCATTTGTGGAAAGCTCAGTTTTGGTATCTAGTATTGCAGTTTCTATTTTTAGATTAAGAAAGTGATTTTTAATAATGTTGAAATTTTTCTCACTAAGGAG
Source organism: uncultured Bergeyella sp. (assembly GCA_916710115.1). GTDB lineage: Bacteria > Bacteroidota > Bacteroidia > Flavobacteriales > Weeksellaceae > Bergeyella_A. The sequence goes on along the minus strand of CAKAOY010000084.1, from coordinate 3,319 downwards.
AAATAATTTTTTAGAATTATCAATTTTATCGTTAATATAATTTGTTTTCAATAAATCAAGTTCCACTCGTAGTTTAGTGTCGTCAACAAATAAATCTACATCTGAAGCATCTCTCCAATCATACCAAAATCCCACTCCACTTCGTGAGAAATCTTTCGCAGAAGTGTAAGATGCATCCAAAACGGAAGAAATCTCAAAATTTCCACGAATACCCACTTTATGTTTGTCAGAAATGCTATAAAAAATACTCGGTAGTGCTTTCACATTAGCAAAAGTAGAATCTTGCCTATGTATATTTAACTGAAAATCCACGCCCAAATCTTTCGCAATGTAAGGAATTTGTGTTTTTAGTTCAAATGTTTGGAATTTATCAGGAGTTCGTTGCCAATAAATGCCAATACTCTCAAAGCTGTTTAATATATTCTGAAATGCAATATTTAGCGTCCCATTGAAGTTTATTTTATCACTTTTGTCATTGCCGAAGCCTATTATTCCATCAAAAATGTGGCTCTTTTTCTTTTGTAAAAAAAGAAAAATTTGTGTAGAATCTTTTGTGAAAAGTGTCTGAGGAGGTTTTTCTAATTGGATAAAATGGCTATTTTTTAAATATTGATATATCTTATTGATAATTTTATCGTTATAAGTTTTTCCTATGTATTTTTTTTCTAAATTTTTAATAAATTGTTTGGGGATTTTTATTTGATTTTTTAGTACGAATCCATTAATCATTCTTGGTGCTCCTTTTAGAATGGAGATTTCCACCTCTGGTATGTTGTCTATCATACCTAGGTATTTGGTTTTTACTCTATTGAAAGAAAATCCTCTTTCCGCATAGAATTGATTTATTTTCTGTTTTAAAGAGTCTAAATTGTTTATTTTTAATGTACTGTTTATATTGAAATCATTTGTGATTTCTTCTGAAAAATGAACTACTGCTTGATTAAAATTTTTTCCCTTATCAAAAATAATTTTTATTTGGGAACTCTCTTTTTTTATATCTTTTATTTTCGTGAAATAAAAATTATTTGTTGCCAAAGAATCTAAAAATGCCACTGCAGAGAGGGAGTCTTTTCTAAGAAACTTTTGTCCAGTGTGACTGTCAATCAATATGAAATGTTTAATTTGAGCCTTTCCGAGCAAACAGAAAAAGAGAAATAAAATTTGCAAAAATCTATAATCCATTGTATTTTTTCATCAGAAATTCATAAAATTTTTGAGGTAAAATCCATTTTAGTGGTACTCCAATTTTTTGTCCAAATTTACCAAAATAATAGTGAGGTTTCCAATATTTTTTCAGAATGAGTTGCTCTATGTATTTTGCAACTTTTTGAGGTTCAAAGCCATTATTTACTCCTTTATTCATTAGTGAATAAACTTTTTTAAAAATATTTTCGTAAGGTGAGGATACGACTGTTCTTATTCTATGGTCAGCGATATTGGTTTTGATATCTCCCAAGTGCAATGAGCAAATTTGGATATTCCATTGTTCAACTTCGTATCTTATCGCTTCGGTTACCTTGTCTAAGGCTGATTTTGATGCAGAATAGAATCCTCGGAATGGTAGTCCCATTTCCGATCCGATACTGGAAATATTAATTATTTGCCCGAAATTCTGTTGTCTCATCACGGGTATTACGGCGGCCATCATTTGTACAGAACCTATCAAATTGAGGTTAAAAAGGTTTGTAATTTCCTCTTTTGTAGAATCTTCTACAGAGCCTACCATACCCATTCCTGCATTATTTATTAGTAGGTCTATCTTTTTTTCTTCGCTTATTATTTGATTAATAGATTTTTTTATTTGTTCGTTATCAGTGATATCTGTAGGTATTGTTTCAAAAAAAATAGATTTTGTGATTTTTCGGCTTAGGCCATAGACTTTATGTCCTTTTTTACCCAAAAATTCCGCAATTTCAAGTCCGATTCCTGATGAAGTTCCCGTAATGATAATGATTTTTTGCATTAAATTAATGATAAAAATTTCCACAAAGATACGATTTTAAAATTTGATTGGAGAGTAAATATTTTGGTTGAGGATAAATAAAAATGAGGCTTTTTGGTTGTTTTAATTATTTTTGATTATTTTTGTAAATATTAATTTAAAAATTAACAATAAAGATGAAGATAATAGTACCAATGGCGGGGAGAGGTTCTCGCCTAAGACCGCATACATTGACCGTGCCAAAACCACTTATTCCCATAGCAGGAAAACCTATTGTACAGCGTTTGGTGGAAGATATTACCAAAGTAGCAGGAGAAAAAATAGAGGAAATAGCTTTCATTATTGGTGATTTTGGTGATGAGGTAAAGAATTCTCTGATCCAAATTGCAGAAAATCTTGGAGCAAAGGGTAGTGTGTATGTTCAAGATGAGCCATTGGGAACGGCTCACGCTATAAAATGTGCAGAAAACTCTATGAATGGAGATGTGATTATTGCATTTGCAGATACGCTATTCCGTGCAGATTTTCAATTGGATAAAAACTCGGATGGGGTAATTTGGGTAAAAAAGGTAGAAGACCCATCTGCGTTTGGCGTTGTGAAGTTGGATGATTATGGATTTATTACTGATTTTGTAGAGAAACCACAGACTTTTGTATCTGATTTAGCAATTATTGGGATTTATTATTTCAAATCAGCAGAAAAATTAATGGAAGAGATTAATTATCTCATTAATAATGATATTAAAGTAGGAGGAGAGTATCAACTAACGGGAGCTTTGGAAAACCTTCGTCAAAAGGGTGCTAAATTTACCCTTGGAAAGGTTGATGATTGGATGGATTGTGGAAATAAAAATGCTACAGTGGAGACCAATGGCAAGATTTTAGCCTACGAGAAGGAGGAAATGAAAAATTATCCTATTTCTGCAAAAATTGAGAATTCAATGATTATTCCACCTTGCTTTATCGGTGAAAATGTGGAAATTAAAAATTCAAAAATAGGTCCTTTCGTGTCCATCGGTAATGGGACTAAGGTTGCGGATTCTAATATTACGAATTCCCTTATTCAGGAAAAAACAATTATTAATCACGGAAATTTAAATAATTCTATGATTGGTAACAATGCGCAATATTATGGTGTTTCTAGAGAGATTTCCTTGGGAGATTATTCTGTTTTAGACTTTCTTTCCAAATAAAAATACATTTTTAGAGATATAGAATTTTTTTGCGATTCTAAATTTTATATATTAAAATAATGAAAAAACTCCTTTTAATATTACCTCTGTTGATATTTTCGTGTAAAACAAGAAATGCCGTAGAGCAAAAAACTATAACTCCTCCAAAGGTGAAAATAGATACTTCTACGAAGGATTTTTTTGA
>CAKAOY010000083.1 GCA_916710115.1 uncultured Bergeyella sp. | reverse complement strand
TACCAAAACAAGAGGCTGGGGACTAGGACTAAGCCTCGCAAAAAGGGTGATTGAAGAATACCATAACGGCGAAATTTTCGTTGCTCAATCTGAACTTGGAAAAGGAACTACTTTCAGAATAAAACTAAAACAATAAAAATGAATATAGAAGACATCAGAGATTTTTGTATTTCCCTGCCTCATACCACTGAAGGTTTTCCTTTTGGTGATGATTATCTAGTTTTCAAGGTTTTAGGTAAGATTTTTCTTATCACAAATCTAAATAAAATTCCTGTGAGTATCAGTGTAAAATGCAACCCCAATTGGGCAGTGGAATTACGAGATGAATATACCGAAATAACTGCTGGATATCACCTCAATAAAAAGCATTGGAATACAATAGAAGCAGAATTTCTCCCTAATGATTTTGTAATAAAAATGATAAAACATTCTTACAACGAAGTAATCAACAAACTACCTAAAAAACTAAAAATCAATAAACTAACTTAATAAAAATAAATAATTAATCTTTCCATTTGGTTATATAAGTTCATAATATTTATTTTTGCCTTATAATAAAAAAATGAAACCTACAATCTCCATTATCGTTTCTATTTTTAATAGAAAGGATGAACTTACAGAATTATTAAAATCACTTGTTAATCAATCTGATATGGATTTTGAAGTGATTATTATTGATGATGGCTCCTCTGTGGACTTACTCCCTACAATACAAGATTTTGAAAACAATCTAAACATTTCTTATTACAAAAAAGAAAATACAGGACCTGGTTTATCTCGGAATTTTGGTGCCAAAAAAGCAAAAAATGAATGGCTTGTTTTCGTAGATTCTGATGTCATTGTAGAGAAAAATTATATACAAAATATTAAAAACAATCTACAAAATACTCCGTGTGATGCTTTTGGAGGAGCAGATAAAGCCCATCCAAATTTTAACACTCTACAAAAAGCTATCTCTTACACAATGACCTCTATACTAACCACGGGAGGTATCAGAGGGAGTAAAAAAATCGTGAATAAATTCCAACCGCGAAGCTTCAATATGGGCGTCCTAAAAACAACATTTGATTCTGTTAACGGCTTTTCAGAAATGAGAATCGGAGAAGACCCAGACCTATCTATAAGACTTTGGGAAAATGGATTTTCCACTGCTTTTTTTGATGATATTAGTGTTTATCACAAGCGAAGAACTGACCTTAAAAAATTTGCAAAACAAGTATATCAATTTGGCTGTGCAAGACCAATCCTCAACCAAAGACATCCAAAATATGTGAAAATATCTTTCCTTTTTCCAAGTATTTTCACAGTCGGATTTTTGGCCTCCATCTTCATTGATTATATATTAGAGACTCCTATATTCATCTCATTTTATGCATTTTATACTCTATTAATATTATTTCACTCTTTAAAGGTAACTCATAATTTAAAGGTTGCCCTATATTCTTGTTTCATCATTTACATACAAATGAGCTTCTATGGGTTAGGATTTTTAAACTCTTGGATAAAGCTTAACCTATTGAAAATGAATCCTAAAAATGCATTTCCCAAACACTTCTATCAAAATTAAATCTTTTTTTTATGACTTGGAAAGAAATTTTAGCACCAATCAAAAATTCTGAATATTTTGCTACTCTCAGAAAAAAAATTAATGAAGAATATGCAAAAAACATTTGTTTTCCTCCTAAAAAACAGATATTCAGAGCATTAGAACTTACTCCTTTTGACGAAGTTAAAGTGGTAATACTCGGACAAGACCCTTATCATAATGATTTTCAAGCAAATGGCCTTTGTTTCTCTGTATCTGATATGGTACCTGCTCCTCCATCTCTGAAAAATATATATAAGGAGCTGGAAAGCGACTTAAACATTAAAAAAAATACTAATGATTTAGCATCTTGGGCTCTACAAGGAGTTCTTTTGCTCAACACAACCCTCACCGTAAAAGCTCACGAAGCAAATTCTCACAAAGATTTAGGTTGGGAGCAATTTACTGATTTTATTATTAAAGAAATATCAACACATAAAGAAAATATCGTTTTTGTACTATGGGGGGCATATGCTCAAAAAAAATCACAACTAATTGACTCTCAAAAGCATTTAATTATAAAAACCGCCCATCCCTCTCCACTTTCTGCCCATCGTGGATTTTTGGGGAGCAAACCATTTTCTAAAATTAATAATTACCTATCAAAACACCAAAAAGCTATCATAAATTGGTAAAATAAGGCTCATTTTTTTGTAATTGAATAAAAATTTCCATTATTTGATTTTCAATATCATCTTGTTCTTTTATAATAAATTTACATTTAGATGGATAATTTTTAGGAAAAATGCTCATTTTACCATATTTTATTGCATCACCCACATTTCCACTCATCTTCGTTTTCCCATAAATTTCGGGAATGCTCATAAAGTCTGTTTTTTCACAAATCGGACACCAAAACAGATGTGCAGATTTCATCACTTTATCAAAAACTTTGGCACTTAACTTATCTGTAAAATACTGAATACTTACATTTTGAGGTAGCTCTTCTTCTACTTCTCGAAGCCATCGTAATTCCTCGCCAGAAGCCTTCCCACAAAAAATAACCTCTGCATCAATTTTCCATTTTTGGATTTTTTGTATGATATACTTATAATCTCTCCTTTTCTGAGAAATTGTACCTGGAACCACAATTTTTATGGGATAAACACACTCATTATCAGATATATACATATTTTTAAAAATATCTAAATATTGATATACCCCATCACTCAAAGCCTCATCTAACACATATAATTTAGAATTTTTATATAATTTAGGAGCAGTGAGCAAGCCTTCCTTCAATAATAATTTCAATCTGTATTTCTGTTCATTTTTAAAAACATTTTTAAATAATTGCCATTTCGTTGCCTTTGAAAAATTAATATTATGAACTATAATAGAAGTTTTATATTTTTTTACCAATTTATTAAAAATATTAAAATATCTATGAGCAGTTCCTATAATAATCTCATCATAATCAATATTATCCAAATCATCAACTATTGTTTTTGGTGATGTAAGATACATATTATCTATATCGCAAACAATATCTATTATTTTTTTTGATAAATAAAAATCACACCGAATATTTTCTGAGTTTTTAATATAATTTGAAAAATCCTTCACAATTTCAGCATGAGTATCCAATTCTATATATGCTATTTTTTTCATTAAGAGCAAATTTAAAAAATAAATTTCGTTAAATATCACTTAAATTGTCATTCTTATCATTTTTTTAGAAATAAATTACTTACTTTTGCATAATGGAATATTTTGAAAGTTGGAAGGACCTCGTAAATCCAGAATTTTATATAAAATTAGGGGGATTTTGGTTGGTTTTATTTATTATTTTTGCAGAAACAGGACTTTTTGCAGGTTTTTTCTTGCCTGGAGATAGTCTATTATTCATCTCTGGAATATATTCTCAATCTATCATTAGGGAAACTTTTGGAGATTTAGGGAATGATTTTCTAAATACTTTTCTATTAGCAAATTGTATTACCTTAGCGGCAGTTATAGGGAATGAAGTCGGCTATTATTTTGGCCATAGAATGGGCGAAAAACTTTATCAAAAGGAAGATACATTACTTTTTAAGAAAAGATATCTCTATCAAGCTGATGATTTTTTCAAACAAAAAGGCTCTTTTGCTGTGATTATTGCAAGATTTCTACCGATTGTTAGAACTTTTATTCCTATCGTTGCAGGAATTGTAAAAATGGATAAAAAGAAATTCCTAAAAGATAATATTATTGGTGCCATCCTTTGGGCCTATATTTTAGTATTTGCAGGACATTATTTATACAAAATACTAAAAGACCAATATGGATTTGACCTCACTCACCACCTTGAAATTATCGTTTTAGGACTTGTTTTGGTTACAACTTTACCTGTCATTATCAAAATGTTCTTTGGAAAAACAAGAGAAAAATAAAATACTAAAAGTCATCTTCACGTGGATGACTTTTATTTTACATTTAACTCATTTAAAATAACCATTAATAATGAAAATTTTACTTTTAGATAATTATGATAGTTTTACTTATAATTTAGTTCAAATGATTGAGCAAATTATAGGTAACAGGATAGATGTTTTCCAAAATGACAAAATATCAATTGACGAAATTGAAAAATACGACAAAATTGTATTATCCCCAGGACCTGGTATTCCAAAAGAAGCAGGCATACTATTGGATACTATCAAAACTTATGCTTCATCAAAATCCATCTTGGGAATTTGCTTAGGACAACAAGCAATTGCAGAGGCATTTGGAGGAAGTCTTTTCAATTTATCTAATATTTATCATGGTGTTGCAACAACTGCCAAGCAAATAAATAATCACCTAATTTTTAATAATTTACCGAAAATAATTAAAGTTGGCAGATATCATTCTTGGGCTGTAAATCGAGAAACTTTACCTGAAGATTTAGTAGTAACATCCATTGATGACCAAGATATCATAATGTCCTTAAGGCATAAAAAATATGATATTCATGCCGTACAATATCATCCTGAAAGTATTTTAACACCGTATGGAAAAAAAATCCTAGAAAATTTCTTATTAAAATAAAAAAACCAAACTTTTTGTTTGGTTTTATCTTTATAAGAGGATTATTTTTTGAAAGGAGCGTCTTTAACTCTCGCTTTTTTACCTCTAAGTTTACGGAAGTAGTAAATTCTTGCTCTTCTAACTTTACCTCTTCTTTCAACTTCAATTTTTTGAAGTGCAGGCATATTGATAGGGAAAACTCTCTCTACACCTACATCACCAGACATTTTTCTGATTGTAAAAGTCTTAGTAGCTCCTGTCCCTCTAAGTTGAATAACAACACCTTTAAAGAACTGAGTTCTTGTTTTGTTACCTTCCTTAATTTCATAATACACTGTAATCGTGTCTCCTGCTTTGAATTCTGGGAATTCTTTTTTTGCGATGTACTTGTCTTGTACGTACTTTAATAAATCCATTATTAATAAATAAAAATGATTAACGCTAAACAACTTTCACGGCTCTCGTCAGAGGTTGATTAACGTTCCGCAAAGTAAAGAAAAATAATCAAAATACACAAATTATTTTCAACATTTTTTCATTAAACTTGAATAACTCCCAAATTAAACCTTTCTGTAATCGGAGAATGGTTGGCGGCATTTATTCCCATTGAAATCCATTTTCTGGTATCAATAGGGTCTATAATAGCATCTACCCAAAGTCTTGAAGCAGAGTAGGTTGCTTCAGTTTGTTTTTGATATTTTTCTGATATTTCTTTCAATATAGCATTTTTATCTTCTTCGGTAAGTTGCTTACCTTGCTTTGTGAGGGTTGCCTCTTGTATTTGAGCCAATACTTTTGCTGCCTGCACTCCCCCCATCACTGCCAATTCCGCCCACGGCCACGAAATGATGAACCGAGGGTCGTAAGCTTTGCCACACATTGCGTAATTACCTGCTCCATACGAGTTTCCTATAATAATCGTGAATTTTGGCACCACAGAATTTGAGACTGCATTCACCAATTTAGCACCATCTTTAATGATGCCTCCGTGCTCTGATTTAGAACCAACCATAAAGCCAGTAACATCTTGTAGGAAAACTAATGGAATTTTTCGTTGATTACAATTTGCGATAAAGCGAGTAGCCTTATCCGCTGAATCTGAGTATATTACACCTCCAAATTGTATTTCTCCTTTTCCATTTTTCACCATTTTTCGTTGATTAGCT
>CAKAOY010000082.1 GCA_916710115.1 uncultured Bergeyella sp. | reverse complement strand
TAGGAATACGAATTTTGGGTGAAGTAGATGCCGAAAAAGTAAAAATTCTACAAGAGGCTGATGATATTTTCATTAATGAACTTTATAAACACGACCTTTATGATAAAGTATCTCAGGCTTTTGTGGTGCTTTTACCAGTAAAATCAGTTGGGGTAATGGGAGATGAGAGAACCTACGAATACACTGCTGCCGTTCGCTCTGCAAATACCATTGATTTTATGACAGCTACTTGGAGTCGCCTGCCTTACGATTTCTTAGAAATTGTATCTAATAGAATTATTAATGAGGTTAAGGGCATCAATAGGGTTGTTTATGATATTTCAAGCAAACCACCTGCAACGATAGAATGGGAATAGTATAAAAAAAACTCGGCACAAAACCGAGTTTTTTTATTTTTATGATTCCGTAAAATCTACCAGTTCCTTGATATTTACACAATTAAGTAAATTATAAATAATCTATTCTCCTCTAGTTTCCTCTAAAATCTTATCTACAATCTCTTTTGTAGCATATGGTTTTGCGAAATAACTCAAATTTTTACTCATTTCTTTTCGTAAATTTTCATTTTCACAAATTTCCATCAAAGTTGTCCAAAATTTATCTTTCATTTCGGAATCTTTCACCATTTTCGCTGCATTTTTATTAACCAAAGTCAATGCATTTTTGGTCTGATGATCCTCCGCTGCAAAAGGAAACGGCACCAATAAAATAGGTTTCTGAGCCAATGCCAATTCCGAAATAGCAATCGCCCCTGCTCGTGAAACAATCACATCAGCAGCAGAATATACCAATGGCATATCGTTAAAGAACTCTGTCTTTATAATATTAGTATTTTGGAATTCGTTTGGTTTCAAATTGCCTTTTCCCGTTTGCCAAATTAATTGAAAACCTTTATCTGTGATTTCCTTGGCATATCTTTCCCAAGCATCATTCAGCACCTTAGAACCTAGTGACCCCCCGACGGAAAGAATAGTCAGTTTATCCTTATCCAAGCCCAATTTTTCTTTTGCTGGAATGGTATCTATCATCTCTGTAATGATATTTTCTCGGATAGGATTCCCTAAGAAGTAAGTTGGTGTTTTTCCAAAAAATCTCTCCATATCTGGATATGCTGTGAATACTGCTTTTGCTCTTTTAGAAAGAAAAATATTCGTCTTCCCAGGTAGGGAATTTTGTTCTTGGATAAAGATTGGAATTTTCATCTGCGAAGCCATAAACAGAGCCGGACCACTAGCAAAACCACCCGTACCGATAGCGAAATCGGGACTGAAATTTTTGATAACTCTCCTTGCTTTGAGTAAACTAGAAACAATCTTAAATGGTAACCCCAAATTTTTCAGAAGGCTACTACGATTAAACCCTGCAATATTAAGTCCTTCAATCTTAAATCCTGCTTGCGGTACCTTCTCCATCTCCATTTTTCCCTCGGCACCAATGAACAGAAACTCGGCATTAGGAATTCTTTTTTTTATCTCTTGGGCAATAGCTATCGCTGGGAAAATATGCCCGCCTGTACCACCACCACTTATTAGCACTTTCATTTTATCAAAATAATTTTTAAATTAAGTATTTATGCTATATCATCAATCTCTTCTTCAGATTTTTGTTTAGAATCTTTAATCTGAGCATCTTCACTAATCCTCAATACAATAGCCATCTGAATATACGAAGCCATAACAGCCGACCCTCCTGCACTAATGAAAGGTAAAGGCTGACCTGTAACGGGGATAATACCTACGACCACAAATATATTGGCCAAAACCTGTACAGAAAACATTAGCATAATTCCCATCACACACATTCTCCGCTCTAATCCTACTACTTGATAGATAATTTTCATCATTCGGTAAATCATCATAATATAAATAAACAAAAGCATTACTGCACCTATCAAGCCGTATTCTTCTATAACAATTACATAAATAAAATCCGATACGGACTGCGGTAGCGTTTGTTTTATGGCTGATTTTCCAACTCCTACGCCAAAAATCCCACCGTGATAGATGGCCGCTCGTGCATGATATGCTTGATAATTTTTGTCTTTATCTGCATTATCGTTAGAAAATTTATTCTCAATCCTACTAACCCAAGTATGCACCCTATTATTTGGTACCAAATCCGTCTTCAAAGCTAATAAAACAAATACCGATATCATTGATACCAAAAGAATTACATACCTTATGACATATTTTAACCTAATCCCTCCGATGATCATTATCATTATTGATACAACCATAATAATAAGCCCCGTAGAACCATTATCCGTAAACACAAATCCCACAGATAATATAGGCACTATAAAGATAAAAAAGATATCCATAAATGTCATCTTTTCACGAAGTATATCCGATTTCTTAGAAATATATGAGCACTGAAGCATTATTGTTGAAAGATACAAAAACAATGACGGCTGGAACGAAAGTGGGCCAATACGAATCCATCTTCCTGCCTTTGCACCACTAACAGAATCACCCGATACAGAGGCAACTAGTGTCAATATAAGAAATATACTCCATAACACTATTAAAACAGATACAGAGGACCTAATATCCCTCATTATCAATCTTTTTACCACATAAAACCCCACAAAAAAGCCTATCAGCATAAAACCAATATGCCTACCTAAGAACTTAATCGTAGTTGTCTCATTGGATACATACTGTAACTGCGAACTGGCAGAATATCCAGGCAAAATAGATAATAGGGAAATTAAGATAACCATACCCAAGAGAATCCTATCCCCTGAGAATATTTTATGTTCGTATGATTTCCTCGTAAAAAAATCTACAATTTTCCTCATATTAAAAAAACTTATTTCAAGGCTAATACAGCTTGTTTGAATTTCTTACCTCTATCCTCATAACTCTTGAATAAATCAAAACTCGCACAGCAAGGCGAAAGTAAAACTGTATCTCCTTTATGAGCAACATTTTTGGCTATTTTCACGCATTCTTCTAAATTTGATGTATCATAAATTAACTCTTTATTAGCGCTAAAAAAATCTATAATCTTCTTATTATCAACCCCTAAGCAAACAATAGCCTTTACTTTCTCTTTTACCAATTCCTCTATCTCGGTATAATCGTTACCTTTATCTACCCCTCCCACAATCCATATAGTAGGCGTTTTCATACTTTCTAAGGCGTAATAAGTAGCATTAACATTCGTTGCCTTGCTATCATTAATGTATTTTACACCATCAATCTCGGCAAATTGCTCTAAACGATGCTCCACCGATTGGAATGTTTTCAAGGACTCTACCAAACTATTATCACTAATATTCAATAATTTAGCAGTAATAGAAGCTGCTAAACAATTCGCTACATTATGTTTTCCCACCAAAGACATTTCACCAATAGGCATAGAAAAAGTTCTTCCCTCCAATTTCACAAAAATATGGTCATTAGTAGCAAATCCTCCCTCTTCTAATTCCTCATTAAGTGAGAACAATAGTTTTTTAGCATTAATATCTACTCTACTCAGTAGTTTTTGACTCATTTCATCATCTTTATTACAAATAAAGAAATCATTATTTTGTTGATTTTTAGCAATATTGAATTTTGCCAAAGTATATTCTTCGTAATTATAATTATACTGGTCAAGATGGTCGGGCGACAAATTGAGCAACAACGAGATATATGGACGGAAATTCTGAATATCATCCAACTGGAAACTACTGATTTCAAGCACAAAATAATCATACTGCTCCTCAGCCACCTGCTTTGCAAAGCTCTTACCAATATTCCCTCCTAAACCTACATTAAACCGCGCATTTTTTAATATATGATATATCAGCGAAGTAGTAGTCGTTTTCCCATTACTCCCCGTAATGGCAATAATTTTGGCATCTGTAAATTCCGATGCAAACTCTATTTCCGAAGATAAGCGGATACCTTTTTCTTTAATTTTTTTTATCAAATCGGCCTTTTTAGGAATACCTGGGCTTTTGATAACCCAATCTGCAGATAAAATTCGCTCCTCATCATGAGAACCTTCTTCAAACTCAATCTCAGCATCTTCCAATTGTTTTTTGTAACTATCCTTAATACTTCCTTTATCCGAAAGGAAAACCTCCATTCCTTTTTTCTTTGCTAAAAGTGCGGCTCCTACACCACTCTCACCACCACCTAATATTATAATTTTCATTGCTTTTTATAGATTTAATGTTTATTCTCTTCTTCTGTTATACGGAAAAAACTAGATTTATCTCACTTTCAAAGTAATTAAACAAATAATTGCTAATATAACACCAATAATGAGAAATCTCATAACGATTTTACTCTCATGGTAGCCACTTTTTTGATAATGGTGATGCAAGGGCGACATTTTGAAAAGTCTGTGATTCTGAGCATATTCTAGCCCATATCTCTTCTTTCTATATTTGAAAACTACTACTTGTAACATCACTGAAAGATTCTCTATCAAAAAAATTCCACAAAGAACGGGTATCAATAATTCTTTTCTCAAAATAATCGCCAAAACAGCAATCACTCCACCTAGCATCAAGCTTCCCGTATCTCCCATAAATACTTGGGCAGGATAGGTATTATACCAAAAAAATCCAATAACAGCCCCTACCATTGCGAAGGCAAAAATAGTAGTCTCACCCATATTCGGAAGAAACATAATATTCAAATAATCAGCAAAAATGATATTCCCTGATAAATAAGCAAAAAATGCTAAGGTGAGCAAAATAATCGTGCTTGTACCAGCTGCCAAGCCATCTATACCATCTGTAATATTCGCACCATTAGAAACCGCAGTTACAATAAATATCACCATCGGGATAAAAACCGCCCAAGACCACTCTTGTGCTTGTTCTTCATTCATCCAAAAAAGAATCTTACTATAATCAAACTCATTATTCTTCACAAATGGTACAGTAGAAACCTGCTTTTTCTCTGTAGGCATAAACTTTTTTTCAATCTTATTTCGATCAAAAGACCCCGCATCGGAGTATTTTCTTTTCACCAATATATCCGAATTGTAAAACATCACCGCTCCCACAACAAGTCCCAAGCCTACTTGTCCTATTACCTTAAATTTTCCACTAAGCCCATCCTTATTTTTCTTTATCTTTTTTAAATAATCATCAATAAAACCAATTGCTCCCATCCAAATCATAGAAATAATGAGTAAAATAATGTAAATATTATTGATTTTAGTGAATAATAATACGGGAACGAGTGTCGCTATAATAATAATAAGCCCTCCCATCGTTGGTGTTCCTTCTTTTTGCTTTTGGCCCTCTAATCCAAGGTCCCTTACAAGCTCTCCCATCTGTTTTCTTCGGAGAATATTAATAATTTTCTTTCCGTAAAGTAGAGCTATCAATAATGAAAATAGCACCGACATACCCGCACGAAACGAAATGTATTTCAATAAGTTTAACCCTGGTATATGTATCCCTTGACTCGTAAGATATTCGTATATATAGTATAACATAATTAATTCCTTGTCTCCAAAAGAGCAATAGTGGCAAGGAAACTCACTTTTTTATTTTTTTAATATTCTTCCTATAATGTACTTTATGTTCTCAAAGAAACCTACAAATTTTATTTTATAATATTCTTTGGCAGACAATGCTGATAGTTTATAAAGCAACGAACATTTATACAATTTCCCTCTATCCAACATTTCATCTAAAAAACTTCTATAAGATGCCTTAAATTTTATTATTGATGGGTATTCAACATCATTATTATCAAATAGAAATATACTCCACAATTGATTATGATTCGCCTTAAGACCATAAGTATAATAATGTGCAGATTCAGAAGCTTTTAGCATTAAAATCCTATAATCATCTTTTTCCAACATGATTTTCATTGCAGAAATATAGGCTATTAAAT
>CAKAOY010000081.1 GCA_916710115.1 uncultured Bergeyella sp. | reverse complement strand
GAAATTACAAATGGATTTCTGTGGAAAATAATGGAGTCTTCTACATCTCACCTAACGGTGATAGAATACTATATCATTTCACTACAAAAAACTCACCTTTACCTTCTGATAATATTACTGATATTCAGATTAATGGAAAGACAGGTAAGGTATATTTTGCAAGTGAAAATGGAATCGTATCCTATCTGGGAAATAATGTAGATACCAAAGACAGAACTAAATTTGGAAATGTATTGGTATATCCTAACCCTGTAATTTACAATCAATTCAAAAATGAAGTAACCATCAAAGGGCTTGCCGAAAAAACCAACATTAAAATCACCGATACAGCAGGAAACTTAGTACATCAAGCGGTGGCAAGAGGCGGTTTTTACACTTGGGATTTAACTAATGATTACGGACAACGAGTAGCATCCGGGATTTATTTCGTACTGATGACCAACGAAGATGGCTCCGATACAGCAACAGCAAAAATAGCCGTAGTAAATTAATATCATACATTATAAAACTATGATTATCAATGGATTTTTACTATCGTGCATACGGTACGGAGAGCAAGATGCTGTGCTTAATTGTTATACCCAAGAATTAGGCTTTACAACCTTTTTTGCAAGGAGTATTTACAGCAAAAAAAACAAGAAAAAACCTTATTTAGTACCACTAAACGAGTTGTATTTCCAGCTTCCAGATATCCAAAAATCTAAATCTATGAAAACGATTTCTAAAATTGAACCATATAAAATTTTAGACTTATTCAATAATTTAAAAGTGAATACTATCGTTTTTTTCCTATCGGATTTTCTTAATTCTATTCTCAGAAGCGAAACTGCGTCTGAGGACATTTACAAAGAGATTTGTAAGCTTAGAGATGAAATTTTATTGGAAAACTATCATTGTCATCTTGTTTTTATGCTTCAATTTTTAAAACACTATGGCTCAATGCCTTATCTTTCGAGCGGAGAATATCTCAATCCCGAAGATGGCCAGTTTGCTGATAAATTATCTCATAAAATTTTCACAGCTGAAATTTCTAACCTTTGGAGACGAATCCTCGATAGTGAGGAACCTTATAAAGTATCCATACCACCTACAATTCGAAAGGAGTTATTGGATAGTATCATTTTATATTATAAATATCACATCCCTCATTTTCAACTACCTAACTCTCTGGAAATAGTCAGACAGATTTACGAATAAAAAAGAAACCTTAATAGGCCTCCTTTTTTATTTATTAAAATCTTCTACTGATATATAATTTGTTTTATAATCAACTTTTTTATCATCTACGAGTGCTTGTGTTACTCCCAACTCAATTTCATAATACGGAATAGTCGTAATTTCTTTATCTTTTTCGTATTGTTTTTCAACATTAAAATTAGGATGAGTCTCTGTAATTCTATAATGTGCCCCTTGCGTAAAAACTCCAATACATTTTCCATCTTCTATTTTTTGTCTCCAATCTACTCCGTGAGCTTCTTTTATGGTGTAAATCCCCTGCGGTATATTTTTTATCTCGTGAGTAGTTCCTTTTTTGATATAAATCATTCGGGTTGCTACATTATCTTTATCATCTATCAGTTTCAACACCATATCATAAACTCCACTATTATAGACTTTTAGACTATTATCCAAAGAAAAATCATATTTTGGTTCGGTATTGAGACAATCAATATTTCCATTAACAGCATTTATACTTTCGTAGTCTGCATATTCATCTACTACCTGATAGGTTTCCTCCTTTTGCATAGAAACCTTTTTTACTTGTTGGGCATTTAGGCTCCAATTTCCTAAAAATAACGATACAATAATTAAATAGACTTTTCCATTCATTTTGTTAAAATTTTGTTCCATCATTTACTGATTTTTACTTTATTGTGTTAATTTATAATTTTTAAATAATTTTAAGATTAATTTTAATAGTTATGCCACAATTGGTCTCCTTTCAGAGAAAGATTTGTTGAAAAATTATTGGTAAATAAGGCTCCCGTACCCAATCCTTGCGGTATTTTTGGCAATTTGGAATAAGTATATTGAGCAATTGCATTCAGTCCTATATTACTTTCTAATGCAGAGGTTATCCACCAACCTATTCCTCTTTGTTCTGCCTCATTTATCCATTCATCAGAACCAGAAAACCCACCTACCAATGAAGGTTTCAGAATTATATATTGTGGTTTTATGATATCTAATAACCTTTTTTTGTCCTCTAAATTCGTTATACCTATCAACTCCTCATCTAATGCAATGGGAGTAGGTGTATCACTACAAAGATATTCCATTGATAACCAATCTCCTGCTTTTATAGGCTGCTCAATAGAGTGCATATCCAAGTCTTTTAACTCTTGTAAGACTATTTTTGCTTGTTGAACATCAAATGCTCCATTGGCATCCACTCTCAATTCTAATACATCTTTAGAATATTCTTTTCTTAAATTTTGGAGGATTTTTTTTTCATTTTTCCAATCTACACCGATTTTAAGTTTGATACAATTAAAATTTTTCGCTAATTTTTCCTTTATCTGCTCCTTCATAAAATCAATACTCCCCATCCAAATAAGACCATTAATTTTAATTGATTTTTTTCCTAAACTAAAATCATTTTCAAAATAAAAATCCCCCCCTAAGCTCAGGTTTAACATCGCTTGCTCCAACCCAAACCAAATAGACGGATACTGCTGTAATTCAGACTTTAATATATCTATACCCTCATTAATATTCTCACAAAGCCACTTCAATTTTGCTTCGTAATCGGGGGTATCATCATAGCTCAATCCACGAAAAACTGCACATTCTCCCACACCCTTTCGGTCGTTGTTAGAAATCTCTAATACATAAGTCTCCTTGGTGGTCAAAATACCTCGCGAAGTACCGCTGGGCTTCTTAAACTTCAACAAATAAGGTCTGTATCTTGCTTTCATATTTGTTTTAAATAATTCAAGAGGAATAAGTTTAGTTCTTATTCCTCTTAATTTTCTAACTATTTTTCATAAATTCCTCGGCTTTCTCTACCATTTCAATGCTTCCACAAAAAAATGGCACTCTCTGATGCAATTCTTTTGGCTCAATTTCTAAGATTCTATTAAATCCATCCGATGCCTTTCCTCCTGCTTGCTCTGCTATGAAAGCTATAGGGTTACATTCATACAAAAGTCTCAATTTTCCTTTTGGAGATTGAGAGGTTGATGGGTAAATATAAATACCTCCCTTTATCATATTTCGGTGAAAATCAGAAACCAACGACCCTATATAACGAGAAGTATAAGGTCTATCGTTTTCTTCCTCTTGGCAATATTTGATATAATTTTTCACTCCTTGAGGAAATTTTATATAGTTCCCCTCATTGATAGAATAAATTTTCCCTGTCCTTGGAAACTTAATATTTGGATGAGAAAGGTAGTAAGTACCCAAACTTGGGTCAAGGGTAAATCCATTTACTCCGTGGCCTGTGGTATAGACAATCATCGTTGATGAGCCATAGACAATATACCCCGCTGCTACTTGGTTTTCACCTTTTTGTAGGAAATCTTCCAATTTCACAGGTGTTCCAGGTTCAGTTACGCGTCTATAAATGGAAAAAATCGTCCCTACAGAGACATTAACATCTATATTAGATGAGCCATCAAGTGGGTCTATCAGTACAACATACTTACTAAGATATCCATTTTCACCAGATTTTATCTCTATAAAATCGTCATTTTCCTCGGAAGCAATACCACAAACTACCTCCCTATTGGATAGCGCTGTAATGAAAATTTCATTTGCCAAAACATCCAATTTTTGCTGTTCTTCACCCTGCACATTGGTATTCCCTGCTCTACCAATAATATCTGCTATTCCAGCTTTATTAACCTCTCTATTAACAATTTTTGATGCTAAACGAATGGAACTCAAAAGGCGGGATAACTCCCCCGTTGTATATTTAAAATCCTCTTGTTTATCAATGATAAATTCTCCTAATGTTTGCAATCCTTGCTGTTCTATCATTTTAATGTTTTATTAAAAATTATAATCCCCAAATTTACTATTTTTACGGCAAACCTGCAAAATTATATCAAAAACTCTCATTTTATTTCTTAAACGATTGTTTTTTCTACAATTTTTCTTTGCTCCATCATTGTTCGATAAATAAGACTCAAAAGTTCCTGAATATTTTGAGCTTCTGCAAGATGAGATATTACTTCCGTATCATTATTCAGCTCGTAATCAATATTTTGCAATTTACTTTTTCTTTCATTCAAAAGCTCCAAAAGTTGGTCTTTGGGTTCAAGAGGTCGTTCTTCTTGCTCCTCATTTTTTGTCTTATGCTCAATGATATATATTGTTTTGTTGAATTCCGTATTTATCTTATTTGCCCATACCTCCATATCCAATTCGGGAAATTTTTGATTATTTTTGGTAAATTGAAATAATGAAGCAATATAGGCCGTTGTGAGATGAGTCGTAATTACAAATTGATGAATACTCTCCATTTTATCTTGTTTATTTTTTGGATCAGAAAGCATTCTCTGGAAATTATCTGATAGATTTGCCAAAGCTATCATAGCATCTTTTCTGCTTAATTTGTATTGTTCTTCATTCGTATTTTCTCGCAGAGCTTCTATTACGACATTGAAATAATTCTGATTAGATTTTGCAGATATTTTCAATAAATCTACATTTTTAGTATGCTCCCATATTGGACAAACAAAATATGTAACAAAATATGTAATAATTCCTGCAATTGCCGTATCAAGTAGCCTATCTTTAAAGATGATATTAATATTCCCTGGTTTCAAAAAATTAAAAATCAAAAATACATATATCGTCATAAAAAATATGGCAATCATATAATTCCCTCTCAAAAAAGTGAAACACAATATCATAGAAGAAAGAAGTATAAAAAATAAAATTTCTTGATTATCAACAAACTGCAATAATAAGTAAGAAAAGGCACAACCTATAATCGTACCATACAATCTCAATAAATTTCTACTTTTTGTAATGGAGTATGATGGTCGAATAATGGACAAAATAGCAATAATAATCCAATAAGAATGCCCAATACCCCATAATTTAAATAAAGAAAAACCATATCCCAAGAGAAGTGCAACTGTAGTCCTAAGAGCATGTCTAAAATGTAAAGAATCAAAAGATAGATTACTTTTAAACACTTTGTATCCTAATTTTTCTTCTTTTGGTACAAATTTATCATAATCCAACCCCGTAGAGAGAGATTTAGCTCGTTTAATATCTTGACTAAAAAATTGATAAATCTTATTTATTTCATCATTTAGGTTATTAACTCTAATAAGAATCTGTCTCAAAACCATAAAATTTTCAAGATTATCTGCTTTTAGTTCTTTTTCTCTCATTGAAAAATACTCTTGATACAATTCTTTTTTAATCTTGTCAAGATTATAGATTTGTTTAGCCTTAGTACCACCTTGTAGAGCCACTCCTATATTCACAATTTCCTCCGAAAGTTTGGAAAGATAATCGGATATTTTTGGTAAAAAACCCGTTTTCCCAAAATTTTCCTGAATTTTTTGATAATCATTATCCGAACTAATTAATCTCTCATGAAGTTCAAAGGAATTTAAGAGCATCATCATCAGCATTCGTCCGTAGGTAGTAGATTCTTGGACTATTTTTCGGGTTTTGAATACCGTTTCCCGTGTTGCCTCTTGATGATTTTTTATTATTATTTGTTTATTAATCAGCTGAGTATGCAGGTTTTTAAAATCTGGATTTGGTAGATAGAATTTAGACTTTATCTTCAACACCTCTGCTAATTCTATATAAATTTCCCCAATCATTTGCGAGGCCAACTTATAAGGTTGAATTTTAGTTACCAATAAGAACACCACCAAAAACCAAACCGAACCCAATGAAAAGATCGTAATATTCTTCTCTATATTATCGCTAGGGACAATATCTCTAT
>CAKAOY010000080.1 GCA_916710115.1 uncultured Bergeyella sp. | reverse complement strand
AATAGGGGAGTATTTGGTAATCAATATATTTTTGGAATTCTATTTTGATTAATCTTTTAATAAAATCATTATTTTTATACTCAAAAATAAACTCACTAAACTTCGCTAAATAAACATTCGGTTGATACTTTTGGTAGAGATTTTCCAATACATCTTGTATTGTTAGGTGGTATTTTTTTTTGAAATTTTCTGATAATTCCTCTGGTAGCGTTTTCATAAAATAAGCCCTCAAAATAGCCTTTCCGAGTGCATTACCGCTTCCTTCGTCTCCCAAAATATAGCCTAATGAAGGAGAGATTTGTAGGAGAGAATTTCCATCAAAAAAACAGGAATTGGAGCCAGTTCCCAAGATGCCGATTACTGCTTTTTTTCCATTATACACTGAGCGAACAGCTCCCATAAGGTCATTTTCAATGATGGCTTGTGCCTCTACAAAATGCTTTTGAAAGATTTTTTGCAGTCTTTTTTTGTTCTCTTGTGTGCCACATCCTGCCCCGAAGAAATAAATTTTCTTGATGTTATTTTTATGGGTAGATAATAAGGGAGTATTCTCTATTTCGTGTAAAATTTTTTGCTCACTTATGAGGTTGGGATTGAAGCCTATCGTTTGTATTTCAAAGTGTTGAGAGTAGTCTGCGTTTGTGATATACCAATCACATTTGGTAGAGCCGCCATCTACTATTGCTATCATATTTTGCTTTTTTTGAAACGCTAAGATACGAAAAAATAGTTATCTTTGCATTTATGATTTATTCTTTAAAAGGTATCGTTCAGGAACTTACTCCCACCTATGCGGTGATAGATGTGCTGGGTGTGGGGTATTATTTAGGGGTTAGTTTGCAGACTTCCGAGAAATTGACTTTGGGCAAAGAGGTGCTCATCTATACTCAGCAGATATTTCGAGAAGATGCTCATTTACTTTTCGGATTTGTAACTCGTACAGAGAAAGATATGTTTAATCTTCTCATATCTGTCAATGGAGTAGGGCCTGCTTCTGCTTTGATTATGCTTTCTTCTTTGGATAATACAGAGATTGCAAATGCCATTTTGTCTAACAACTCTGTATTGTTACAAAAAGTAAAGGGAATCGGAGCGAAAACAGCCGAGAGAATCATCATAGAACTGAGGGATAAGATGAAAAAATTTGGCGTAGTAGAGGAGGTGAATTCCAAAATACAATATAATAAAGTAAAAGAAGATTCGTTATCTGCATTAGAGGTTTTAGGTATTCCAAAACGAACCAGCGAAAAACTTGCCGACAAAATCATAAAACAAAATCCAGAAATAAAGGAGGAAGAGTTAGTAAAAACCATTTTGAAAATGCTCTAAATTGAGTAACCAGTTTTCAGCGAAGAAAAATTATTTGTATCAATCCTAATAAAATGAATCGTAGATTTTATTATATCGTATTTTTGGCTTCTCTCGTGAGTAATCCTATTGTTGCTCAGGAAGATAAGACTAATACAATAGATAGCACAAGTATTAGAAAAGAGTATATATTGCCCGATCCAAAGCGGTATGAGGCCTATTATGATGTGCATGCAGGGCTATATTACTTGTATCCAAAGATTGGGAATACCATTGTGGGAACTCCTGTAGCAATGTCTGTAAAGGAATATCAGAAATATGTGCTATCTAACCAGTTATCTGCCTACTATAAAGAAAAATCTACGACAAATGATTTGTTGCATCGTAAGGATTCTAAAGATGCAACGAAAAAAGGACTTTTACCCTCTTTATATATCAAAAATAAAATATTTGAAACAATTTTTGGAGGGAATAAAATAGAAATTATTCCGCAAGGTTTCGCATCTTTTGATGTAGGAGGATTATATCAGAGGATAGAGAATCCGATAATTTTACCACAGAATAGACAGAATTTTTCGTTTAATATTCAGCAAAGAATGCAACTTTCTCTCTTAGGGAAGGTTGGCGAAAATCTCCGATTGAAGGCCAATTATGATACCCAATCGGGATTTGCTTTTGAAAATAGAATGAATTTGGTATGGAAACCCAAAATGGGTAATATCGAGAATGTGGATGTAAGCAAATTAAACGACTATGTGGATAAAGATGGCGAAGATGGTATTATCAGAAAAGTAGAGTTTGGGAATGTCAATATGCCTCTTTCTACTGGATTAATACGAGGTTCAGAGTCACTTTTCGGTTTGAAAACTGATTTTAAACTTGGAAAAACAACAGGTACATTAGTGTTGTCTCAACAGCAGGGAGAGGCAAGAAATGTCGTGGTGCAAGGAGGTGGAACAATGAAGAATTTTAAGATTAACGCTTCTGACTACGAGGATAATCAACACTATTTTTTGGGACATTATTTTTTGAATAATTATGATAATGCCTTAGCTCAATATCCGATGGTGAATTCCAAAATTAGTATCAATAGAATAGAGGTATGGGTTTTGGAACAAGGTTCTGGTAATCTGCAAAATCAGAAAAGTATCGTCGGTATACGAGATTTAGGGGAAGGCACAGTAGGGTATCCTCAAAATGATCAAAATAATCTTTACCAAGATATTGTAGGGATTGGAGCAGATTTGAGAGACCCTAATTTGGTATATAATGCCTTAAATGGTAGGTCTTTTCCAAATTCAAATGGAGTGAATGTTACCTATCAAGATGGTGAGGAATTCGTATTCAATCGTAGGGCAAAAAAACTTAATTCAAATGAATATACTTTTGATTCTAAGTTAGGGTACATATCTCTTAATCAGAGGCTTAATGATAATCAGCTCTTGGCAGTATCCTATTCTTATACGATAGCAGGAGACCCCAAGGTCTATAAAGTTGGAGAGTTTTCGGAGGAAAGCCCTGTTGTGATTACTAAGTTGTTGAAACCTAATAATGTGGTAAAGACAACTTCGCCAATGTGGGATTTGATGATGAAAAATATCTATTCCATAGATGCCAACCAAGTTTCTGCAGAGAATTTTATGTTAAATATTTATTACCGAAATCCACAAGGTGGAAAGGTAAATTATCTCCCTATACAAGGGGCGGATGACAAGACGCTGTTGCAGTTGCTCGGTTGGGATAGATTGGACAAAAATAACGACCTTTATGCAAATTCATCAAAAATAGGAGATGGTCTATTTGATTTTGTACCAAAAATTACCATCAATCCTGAGAATGGAAAATTGATTTTTACTAAGGTGCAACCTTTTGGAAATCACCTTAGAGAAGTACTAGGGAGCAATGCTACTGACCAATATGTATTCTCGGATTTGTATTCCAATCTAAAATCTGTTGTGCAGACGAATTCTAATCTCGCCCAGCGATATACTATTGAGGGGCGTTATAAGGGAGGACAGGGTTCAGGGATTTCTTTGGGGGCAATCAATGTGCCACAGGGTTCTGTAAAAGTTACCGCCAATGGCGTTCAGCTGGTAGAAGGGCAGGATTACACCGTGGATTATATGCTCGGGCAAGTGAATATCATCAATGAGCAGGTGAAAAATTCTGGACAAGCCATTAACATTTCTCTTGAAAATCAATTGACTTTTAACACGCAGAGAAAACGATTTTTGGGACTTAATTTGGAAAGGAAATTTAATGATAATCTAATCATTGGAGGAACTTTGGTGAATTATTCCGAGAGACCTCTTACCCATAAAGTGAATTTTGGGCAAGAGGCAGTGAATAATACCATTACTGGATTTAACTTGATGTATAATAATGAGTTGCCAATACTTACGCGACTTACAGACAAACTTCCTTTGGTGAATACCGAGACGCCGTCTAATCTTAGTTTTAAGATGGAAACAGCCTATCTAATACCTGGTGCTAACTCAGGAATGGGCGGACAATCTTATATTGATGACTTTGAGCAGACTTCCTCAAAAATTTCACTAAAAGAACCATCTTCGTGGGTACTTGCATCCAAACCTCAGAATAATACGGAGCTTATCTATCAACAAAATAGTAATGATAATATCACTTCGGGCAATGGCAGAGGACTTTTGTCTTGGTATAATATAGACCCAAGATTCTATAATGTAGGAGGAAAATCTCCCAATGGAATTAATGCTCAATCAGTCTCTAATCATGCAAGTAGAAGAGTGAGAACTAATGAGTTACTTAATAATAAGGACTTCGTAGCGGGGGAGCAAACTTATCTTAATACCTTTGATATTACTTATTATCCAACTGAGAGAGGACCTTATAACTTCAATACAAATGAGCAGACCTCCGACAGATGGTCAGGGCTGATGCGTCCTATTTCGGTATCCAATTTTGTGAGTTCTAATATAGAATATGTAGAGTTTTGGTTGATGGATCCTTATGCTGATAATCCAAATAAGATTTTAGGAACCGCTCCAAAGTTACGATTGCAATTAGGAAATATCTCTGAGGATATCCTCCGAGATGGTAGGTTGCAGTACGAAAATGGATTACCGAGCAACTCCCAGCCAAATTCTACCTCCGAGACGAATTGGGGGAAACAACCGAACCAGCATCCCGTATTGTATGCTTTTTCTACTGAAGGAGAAGAGAGAGCCCAGCAAGATGTGGGGTTTGATGGATTAAATAATCAGCAGGAAGCCCAAAAATTCGGTACGAATTATGTAAATCCAGTTACTCAGCAGGCTGACCCAGCAGGGGATGATTTTGTATACTATCTTTCTAACCAATTCCGTGGGAACATGGCCAGTTCCATAGTGGATAGATACCGATATTTCCGAAATCCAGATGGTAACTCACAGGCGAATACTTTGGAAGTTTCGTCTCAAATACCAGATACAGAAGATGTTAATAGAGATTATAACCTTGACCAAAATGAAGCTTACAACCAATACACTATAGACCTTAGTAAGGGGGCTTTGGGACTTAACAAAAATTTCATCGTTGATGAAAAGGAGGTTGAAGTACAGTTTGAAAACGGACAAAGAAGTAAAAATAAATGGTATCTATTTCGAATTCCCGTAGGGCAGTTTGATGCAGGAATCCCAAATTCTGGAGAATCCGTATTGAATAATGTTCGTTTTGCAAGAATTTTATTGGATGGAATAGACGAGACTACTACGCTCCGTTTTGGTTCCCTTGATTTGGTTCGTTCCGATTGGCGAAAATATACTAAAAATATCTCCGCGGATTATATGAATGACTATCAAGATGAGGGGACAGGGCTTGTGGATAATGAAAATTTCTTTGTTGGAAGTATTAATTTAGAGGAGAATGGTGCAGGAACACCGCCTTATGTATTGCCACCAGGAATAGACCGACAGGTATTGAGTGGGAATGCAGGAGTGCAACGGCAGAACGAATCTTCTCTATATTTGAAGGTGAATAATTTGGCAGGAAATACGGCTAAGGCAGTTGTGAGAAATGCTAACCTCGATATGAGAAGGTATAAAAAATTGGGACTTTTCCTCCATGCAGAAGATATTAAAAATATCTCTAATGCCTCCAAAGATGCTGATGCCAAATTCTTTATCCGTTTAGGTAGTGATATTACCGACAACTATTACGAATACGAAACATCGCTGAAATATACACCTAATAACGCTCGTTCGCCATTGGAAATATGGAATGAGATAAGTCTTGATGTGGAAGAATTTGTGAAAGCAAAATCCAAGCGGGACAAATTAGGCAATAGCTTAATGCAGACACGATATCATTATGCTGATTTTGGGGATAATGATCAGAAAATCTTTGTGAAAGGTCGCCCAAGTCTTGGAAATATTACAAGTATCACCTTAGGAGTTAGAAATAAATCTGCTATTGGCAAAAGTATCGTTCTTTGGGTCAATGAAATACGCTTATCCGAAATAGATAATAAGGGAGGTTATGCTACAAATACAAGTTTGAATTTTAATCTTGGAGATTTAGCCTATGTAAATGCTAATTTTTCAATGGCAACAAGTGGTTTCGGTAGTATAGAACAAAAACCAGCAGAAAGGTCTCGAACAAATAATATGGCATTCGG
>CAKAOY010000079.1 GCA_916710115.1 uncultured Bergeyella sp. | reverse complement strand
AAGTATCATAAGCCCTACGGATATATTATTTTCGGTGTGTTAGTCATCTTAATGCTCTATACGAAATTTGTACCTAATAATATTTTTGCTCAATATGGTGGCTCTGTTCAGGAGATAGCCTTAACTTTTTTGGGGATAAAGACTCTCTGCTTTGGGATAATGCTTTTCTTGCAGAAACAAAGAAGAAATATTCGTAATATATTGTATTTCACTACTATATTTATTTACTCACTATCCATTATTTTCAACTCTGTGAGTGAATATTTCTTCTGGAACGAGTTTGGCATAAGATACAATTTCATCGCGGTAGATTACTTAATTTATACAAATGAGGTAATCGGTAACATTATTGAAAGTTACCCCGTAATCCCTTTATTTTCAATTATTTTATCAGTTACAATTTTGGTAAGTATTTTTATATTCATCAAAACAAAATCTGCCATTGAGGAGATTCCTACAATACGAGAAAAAGGGATTTTATTGGCTATATATCTGTTTTTATCGGGTATCTCTTTGGCGATAATTCCTCAATTTGACAAAATAAAATCATCTAATATCTTTTCGCAAGAGATACAGGCTAATGGTCTTTATAAGTTTTATTATGCATTCACACATTCGGAACTAGATTTTTTTCAATTTTATCCTACAATTGCTCAAAAAGAGGCTGAAAAGACTATTTTACGGCAATTTAATAGTACTGAATTAGAAAGAAAAATCGTTGGTCGTGGTGAGGAAATCCACAAAAATGTAGTACTAATATCCATTGAAAGTCTCTCAGCTGAATTTATGAAATTCTATGGAAATCAAGAAAATATCACACCTTTTTTGGATTCTTTGGCTCAGAAATCTATATTTTTCACTAATTTCTACGCTACGGGAAACAGAACCGTTCGAGGGTTAGAGGCTCTGACTCTATGTCTACCTCCTACTGCTGGAGAAAGTATCGTAAAAAGGGCCGATAACAAGAATAAATTCTCAACAGGAAGTGTCTTCAAGGAAAAGGGATACCAAGTAAAATATCTCTATGGTGGATATTCTTATTTTGATAATATGAAAGATTTCTTCGGAGGGAATGGTTATGATATTGTGGATAGAGATAGCTTTTCCCCAGAAGAAATTACCTTCTCAAATGTGTGGGGAGTTTGCGATGAAGATATGGCAAAAAAAGCAATCCAAACAATGAATAGTGAGTATAAAAAAGGAAAACCATTCTTCAATCATTGGATGACGGTAAGTAACCACCGACCTTTTACCTATCCTAATAATAAAATCGATATTCCAAGTGATGCAAAATCTCGCTCAGGAGGAGTGAAATATACAGACTATTCATTAAAACAATTCTTTAAAATGGCAGAAAAAGAGGAGTGGTTCAAGAATACTATTTTCGTAATCGTGGCTGACCATTGTGCCTCATCAGCAGGGAAAACAGAACTTCCTATGGATAAATACAGAATCCCTGCTATGATATATACTCCTGATATGCATCCTCAAAAAATAGATAAATTGGTATCTCAAATAGACTTAATGCCTACTGTTTTAGGGTTATTAAACTTTAATTATCAATCCAAATTTTTGGGAGAAGATGTATTCTCTCCCCATTATCAAGAAAGAGCCTATATTGCCACTTATCAAGACTTAGGATATATCAGAAATAATACCTTGACGATAATCTCACCTATGAGAAAAGTAAAACAATACCTTTTAGAAACTAGTGCTGAACAACCATCAAAGGAGAATCCTATCTTCTTCAATGAAAAACAAAAAAAAGATATTGATAAGAACCTTGAAAAAGAAACTATCAGTGCCTATCAATCGGCTTCATATTGGATTCTGAAAAAAATGCTCAACCGATAATAAAAATAAAAAGAGACTTGTTTTTAAGTCTCTTTTTATTTTTTACAACTCTATATGAAAAATACTTCGCACCGATATCACAATATATTGTATTCCTATTGACAAAACGAAAAAGCCTATGATTTTTGACAAAGTGGACATTCCCGAATCTCCCAAGTATTTTGAAATAGCATTCCCACTACGAAAGATAATGTAAATACTCGCACATATTGCTACTACGGCCAATATTATCAATCCTTTGTCTGCATAATCGCTATAATCGTTATTCTTAGCAATCAGTAAAGACATCGTGCCTGGCCCTGCCATCAATGGAATAGCAAGGGGCGTCATTGCTACATTTTCCTTAGTATTGGTTGTCTCAGAAGAGTCATTTGGTGCAGAAATCTTATCTGCTAGTAGGCTAAAACCTGCCAAGCAAATAAGAATTCCCCCAGCAATACGGAGAACATCTATTTCCAGACCTAAAAACTTTAAGACATACTCACCTACAAAAAAGGCAATGATAAGTATAATAAATACATTAATTGCCGACCATAGAGCTACTTTGTTTTTCTCCTCTGGGCTATCATTTTTCGTAAGTCCAAGGAATACAGGAAGATTTCCTATCGGATTTAATACTGAAAATAATGTTACAAATGTTGAAAGAAATAAATCCATATTTTTTAATATTAATTTTGGGCAAAAATAATATTTTATTTCTAAAATTCATTTAGATTTCTTACCTTTGTATAAAATAAAAACATATAAAATATGATAGGACAATTAGTTGCACATGCAACAGATACCGAAAGAGGGATTTTTTATAAAAAGACCTACACACATTTAGCATTAGCCTTGTTAGCCTTTATTGCAGTAGAGAGTTTTCTTCAAATAGCTATTCCTGATGATATTGCACTATCATTTTTAGGTGGAAAATTCACTTGGATGCTAATATTGGGGGGATTTTGGTTATGCTCTGTTTTAGCAGAAAAATGGGCTTTATCATTTAATAAGAGTACTCAATATATGGGCTTAGGTCTATATGTACTATTGGAAGCTATTATCTTCTTACCGATGATTAAGATTGCCTTACTCTATGCTCCTAATATTATTGGTCAAGCGGGAATTATCACTTTGGCACTTTTTGGTGGGCTCACAGGAGTAGTTTTCACCACAAAAAAAGATTTTTCATTTTTGAGAAGTTTGATAATCATTGGTGGTTTTGCATCATTGGGGCTAATCGTTGCAGGAACAATATTTGGTTTTGACTTAGGAGTTTGGTTTTCTATTTTTATGATATTATTAGCCTCTGGCAGTATTCTTTATGAGACCTCTCAACTGAAAAATACTTATAGTACAGAGCAATATGTCGGAGCATCTCTACGATTGTTCGCCTCTATAATGCTATTATTTTGGTATATTTTAAGATTTTTGATGAGTTCAAGAGACTAATAAAATAACTAAATTAAAAAGGAGATACTTATTATATATCTCCTTTTTAATTTATATTGTATCCAATATTTCACTCAGAGATGAATAGCCTCCTCCGTTTATCCCATTTTCTAAACCTTCATTTTGCAGAAATTCTAATGCCTTGGCACTTCGGTGCCCTCCTCGACAAAATACAACAACATCTCCTTTAAGAGACAAAATCTCTTCTTTCCTCATTTCTACCTCACCAAGAGGAATATTGATAGCACCTTCTATACTACCATCTACATCTAGCTCCATAGGTTCTCGAACATCTATGAGGGTATAATTTCCTTTTTTTAAAACTTCAATTAATGACATGCGTATATTATTTAAATTAATACTGTAAATATAAAATTATTCTCCCAAAAAAACAAAATAATAATTTTATTACCTTTGCAAAAATTCAATTTAAATACAAATTAAAAAAAATTATACATCTATCACCTATGCACTCACAACTCAGTAAAAAGATATTTTTTACACTTATCCTTGTGGCTTTATGCTTGTATATCGTTGCTTTTTTATCATCGTACCCTTATTTATTAGAGTTTGACAAGACATCTTCATCAAAATTAGATACTATACGAAATATCATAGAATACTCCGTAATGTTTTTATCATTTCTAGTATTTTGTATGATTTTCTTAACTAAAAATATTTTCACCAAGATGGTAGGTAGTATCTTAATTCTCACCATCACCCTTAATTTTATGATATCTGCATCTTGTTTTTTCATCTATAAACAAGGATTTAATGTGGGAATGATGATGAGTATTTTAGACACTAACACTTCAGAATCATTAAGTATGATAAAAACATTGGTATCTCCATTAGTAGCGTCTATTATTTTTTTCCTTATATTATCTTATATTTTTATCGGCGGAAACAACTTTTTAAAAGGTAAAAAACACCCCAATTTATGGAAAATTTTCGCCTTCATATGGTTAGTATTACCTTTTATATTCTATATAAAGCATAAATATATCAACAACAAAGGGGGTGGTTTTATGATAAAAAATATTGCTTATCACTTCATAGATTTGGATACTGCTTTGAAGCTAAAAGAACAGATTTTAGAAATACAAAATAATAAAATATCCTATAATTTTATAAATACGGAAAATGAACCTACAGAAAATATCATTATTCTTATGGGTGAATCTGCAAGGAAAAATAATCTATCTCTGTATGGTTACAAACGAGAAACAACTCCTTTTGCAAATCGTGAAAAGAAAAACATGTTGCTATACAAAAATGCCCATTCACCAGCTGCAATTACCAATCTTGCTGTACCCATTGTTTTGAGTAATATAGATATCAATAATTATAGCAATAACATTACTAATCTGAGCGACAATGTACTAAATGTTGCCAATCAATTAGGTTACGAAACCTATTGGTTTAGTACGCAAGGGTATGCTAACGGCATCACAGCTATTGCATCTTTTTCTAAGAATAAAAAATGGCTTAATGGATTTGATAATGTCCTCATCCCCGAACTAAAAACAGCCTTAAAAAAACCGATAAAAAAGAAATTAATCGTCCTACATATCAACGGAAGCCATCCTTATTCTTGTGATAAATACCCTAAAAATGAGGCTTTTTGGAAAGGTGGAATAGATGAATGTTATGATAATTCCATACGATATACAGACAAAATTATGGGACAAATATTCCAAGAACTAAGAAACACTCCCTCTGTTCTAATCTATCTATCCGATCATGGACAAATAAAAATAGATGGAAAATATATACATGGTGATTATAGAGAAGCCCAACAAGTCCCTTATTTCATTTGGTACTCTGACAAAATAAATTCCAATAAAAAAGGAAAAGAAATTGTAGAAACTACTGCCACCACAACACTATATGCTAATGTATTGAATCTAATGGGAGTAAAGAATCCTAAAACAATAGATAACTCCGAAAAATTCCTAAAATTGGATCTTCATTCTATTGATTATAAAGATTTGAAATAATACTCAAAAATCCCTCTACTCTTAGTAAATGGGATTAATAACCCTTAATAAGAAAAATTATTTTTACTTCAAAGTTTAGCTTAATGGATTACAATAAACTTAAATACGAAGTTTTACGGCAATTTTGGGGATATAAAAATTTCCGAAACCTACAAGAAAACATAATTGATAGCATTTCTTTTAAGAATGATACGCTATGTCTATTGCCTACGGGTGGCGGAAAATCAATATGCTACCAGTTACCAGCCCTCATCACAGAAGGTGTTTGCATCGTAATATCACCACTTTTAGCACTTATGAAAGACCAGGTAGAACGCCTACAATCTATCGGTATAGAGGCTGAATTCATTTCATCAGAATTAGACGACACCGAAATAGATACCATCTATTCACGTTGTAGAAGCGGTATTACCAAACTTTTATATGTATCCCCCGAGAGACTCACCAACACAAAATTCATCAATGAAGCCAACGAAATACCTTTCTCTTTCATTGCTGTAGATGAGGCTCATTGCATCTCTGAATGGGGACAAGATTTCCGCCCAAGTTATAAAAACATCAAGGATTTTAAGGAAATGTTTCAACTGCCGTGTATTGCACTGACAGCAACTGCCACACCTACCGTCGAAAAAGAAATCATTGAAAAATTAGGACTAAAAAACTGCGAAATATTTAAAAAA
>CAKAOY010000078.1 GCA_916710115.1 uncultured Bergeyella sp. | reverse complement strand
TGTAAATAGTTTCATTGTATTTTATTGTTTTAATTGTTTGTAAATCAATAAAATACAAGTCTTTTTCAGAAATTGACACAAATAAAATAGTGTTTGTGTCAGTTCTTGTGTCATTTAATAAAAAAAATAATCTAATCAATGTGCCGTTATATGCATTTTAGAGTAGATTATCGTGCCATTTTATGTTATTTTTTCAAAAAAGTAGACTCACAGGGATTCGAACCCCAACTAAATGAACCAAAATCACTTGTGCTACCGTTACACCATGAGTCTCTATATTGTTACTTAATTTAAGATTTATCTCTTGTTTTAAGTGGTGCAAAGATACAACTATTTTTGTAATCTGCAAATTTTGGTCAAATATTTTTTTCGTATTTTTACAAAAAAAATTAACACAATGGATTTATTAAATTACAAACATTTAAAAATCAATAATTTAAATTGTTCCGAAACATTAAAAAAAAATATAGATTTTTTTCTTAAAAATTGGTTTTCTGAGGAAAAATATACTCAAATAAAGACTTCTGGCTCTACGGGAATACCAAAAATTTTAGATATTTCTAAGGAAAAAATGCTTCATTCAGCAGAGATGACTTGTAATTTTTTACAATTATCACCCAATAATACAGCCTTGCTCTGTTTGCCAATAGAATATATTTCTGGAAAAATGATGCTCGTTCGGGCTTTGTACAGAGGACTTCATATTGTTGTAACCACACCGTCTGTTACTCCGTTGGAAGATTTAAAGGAGAAGATTGATTTCTGTGCTATGACCCCCTTACAGGTTGAGAATTCATTGGATAAGATACACCTAATCAATAAGTTAATAATCGGTGGAGCTAGTGTATCGGAAAGTCTAAAAGTTCGAATAAGAGAAGTATTACCTCCCGATTCTCAGACGAAGATTTATGAGACTTATGGTATGTCCGAAACGCTTTCCCACATTGCTTTGAAACAGGTTTTTCCGCAGGACGAGACTTATTTTACCATTTTAGAAAATATAAAAATTTCACAAGACAATAGAGACTGTCTTTGTATAGAAGCCCCTAAACTTGTTGATAATATACTAGTAACTAATGACTTGGTAGAGATTAAAAATCAACAGCAATTTAGGTTTTTGGGTCGTGTGGATAATGTTATTAATTCGGGTGGTGCTAAAATTTTCCCAGAAGAGTTAGAAAAAATAGTGAAAAAACATATACCTAATGAAGTTGTATTTTTGGGACTACCTGACGAAAAATTAGGAAATAAGCTTGTCTTAATAGTTGAAGGAAAAGAGTCTATAGATTTGAAAAATATAATATTTGGTATTCACTTCGAAAAGTCATTCCATAAACCGAAGGATATTATTTTTGTAAATAAAATTCCCCGAACATCGAATGGTAAAGTCCAAAGAAATGAACTACGAACAAATCTTATACGAAAATAAATTCTTATCTTTGCCATCAATTACCTAAAAAATAGAAGACGGGAAAACGAATTAATTTTAGATTCCAATGAAAAAGATTGTATTTTTTTTATCAATATTCTATTCACTACTAGGAAAATCACAGATTATTCGTAATTATTCTAACGAGTTTATGAATATAGGCAATGGAGCGAGGGGTTTGGCAATGGGAAATGCAGTAGTTGCCAGCCAGATGGATATTTATTCTCAAACGCATAACCCTGCAGGACTTACCTCTATTAGTAGCGATTGGCAAGGAGCAGTGATGCATTCCGAATATTTTGAGAGTATTGCAAAATACGATTATGTTGGATACGCGAAGTCTATTGATACGAATTCTAGTTTTGCAATATCTGTCATTCGATTTGGAGTTGATAATATTTTAGATACAACAAAGATGATTGATAATGAAGGGAATATAGACTATGATAAAATTTCAAAATTTTCTCAAGCTGATTATGCAGGAATTATTTCTTATGGTTTCCATCCTTCGGGCAATCATAAACTTAGTTTAGGTCTCAATACAAAACTAATATATCGTAATGTAGGAAAATTAGCTAATGCCTTCGGTTTTGGTTTTGATGTGGGGGCAATTTATCAAGACGATAGAGACTGGCGTTTTGGGGCAATGCTAAAAGATGCTACTACAACAATGAATTTTTGGTCAATCAACCAATCTAAACTTTCTACAATAGTGAATGGTGAGGAACTAAACCCTATTCCAAAAGAAAAAATAGAACTCACAATGCCAACTCTCAATTTGGGAGTTAGCCGAACTTTTGAAATTAATAGAGACCTTAATTTTACACCTGAAGTGGATTTGCACATAGATTTTACGAGGACAAATACCTTAGTATCTACTGATGTATTAAGTTTTTCGCCATCACTTGGGGCAGAACTTTCTTGGCAGGATATTATTTTTGTGCGAGCTGGGTTGAATGAGTTTCAGAACATTACTAATCCTTTCCATCAGCAGAATAAGGTTTCTTTTCAGCCGAGTGCTGGTATTGGGATAAAATATAAGGGACTTTCATTAGATTACGATATTTCTAATTCGGGGATAGGTGGGAGTAATTTATACTCCAACTTTTTTTCTCTTAAATTAGATATGAGTGGTTTTAGGTAGTTTTTAATATTAATAATATTGACAAAATTCATTAATTGAATGAAGACCTTAATATCCATTGTAGGAACTACAGGAATTGGCAAAACAAAATTGGCAATAGACTTAGCAAGATACTACCATACAGAGATTTTATCTTGTGATTCTCGGCAATTTTTTAAGGAAATGACCATTGGAACGGCATCTCCCACAGAAGAAGAACTATCATTAGCACCTCATCATTTTGTTGGAAATTTATCCATAGAGAATTATTATTCTATAGGCCAATATGAATTGGATGCTTTGATAAAAACCCAAGAACTTTTCCAAAAATACGATACTTTAATACTCGTTGGGGGAAGTATGATGTACGAAAAGGCTCTTATAGAGGGGTTGAATGACCTACCAGAATCTAATGAAAAAAATCAACAAAAATTAGTCTCTATTTTGCAAAATGAAGGAATTGAAGAACTACAAAAACTTCTCAAAAATTTGGATAAAAAATATTTTGAAAATGTAGATTTGAACAATCCAAGAAGGCTTCTGAGAGCTATTGATGTAATGTGGCAAACAGGAAAAAAATACTCTAATCTAATTTCTCAGCAGAAGCCCAAAAGAGCGTTTCGAACGATTCGTATCGGTATAAAGGCACCAAGAGAGACTATTTATGAAAGGATTAACCTCCGTGTTGATAAAATGATTGAAGGCGGACTTATTGATGAAGTTAAATCTTTACAAAAATTTGATAACGACCTAATTGCATTGAAAACTGTCGGCTACACTGAAATATTTAAATACCTCCGTGGCGAGTGGGAGTTAGATTTTGCAATATCCGAAATTAAGAAAAATTCCCGACGATTTGCAAAACGGCAATTGACTTGGTATCGTAAGGAAGAAAACATTCATTGGGTAGATTACCAAACAGCCTTTGCTGAGAGTGTGGATTTCCTTACAAAGAAACTACAAAAAGTTTAGATGAATATTTTTTTGGTCGTTATATTTTTTTTAGATACATTTGATTTTAAATTTTAATAAAAATAGAAAATTATGGCAAATACACCATCTAATATGTTGGCATTAGGAACGAAAGCTCCTTATTTTGAACTTCCAAATCCCTCAAAATCTAATGAAATACAATCTTTGGAAAGTCTAAAAGGCAAAAAGGGAACTTTGGTAGTTTTTATGTGTAACCACTGCCCATTTGTGTTGCATATCATAGACAAACTTACCGAGCTCTATGAAGACTATCAAGATAAAGGAATTGAGTTCATAGCTATTAATTCTAATGATATAGAGAAATATCCTGCTGATTCACCAGAGAAAATGATAGAATTCCAGATTGAAAAACGATTTGAATTCCCATATCTTTTTGATGAGAGCCAGAGTATAGCGAAAGCATACGACGCTGCCTGCACTCCAGATTTTTATTTCTTTGATGAAAAATTAGACCTCGTATATCGTGGGCAGATAGACGACTCTAGACCAGGTAATAATAAGGAAGTAACGGGAGAAGACCTTATTGTCGCTTTTGAAAATTTACTTGCAGGCGAACTACAAGACGAAAACCAACTCCCAAGTATGGGGTGCAACATAAAATGGAAACATTAGATTTATTAAAATTTTATTCAAGATAAATAATTTTAATCAATAAAAAATCCCTCACCAATAGTAATGGCGAAGGATAATATTATTTGTAATATATTAATGTTCTGCGTTAGAAGTTTCGTTACCAAAATTCCAAGTAAGACCGAATCTCAATGTATTATCCAATGCAGAATTTACTTTCGAAGTATTGATAAGGTAAGACATATCTAATGCAAATGACTGATATTTGAAACCAACACCAACTGTAGCAAATTGGCGTCCACCTTGTTCTTTACTTTCGTGGAAATAACCTCCTCGAACAGCGAAAGAATTATCGTAAGAGTATTCAACAGCACCAGAATACATTATACTTTTCTTATTAGAAAATGATTTACCAACACCTTCCAAAACACCTACATTTGGGATTTCATATGTTGTAACACCTGTAGCATTTGTTGTTTCTACCGCCCCTGGAACGAGTAATTTAGATGCTTCTACAGACACACCTACTTTATTTGTGTCATCAATATACAGATCATATCCAGCACCTAATCTTGCCATTGTAGGAAGATAAGAACGAGAGTTTTCACCTCCTGAATAGTCTAATTTAGGTCCAAGATTTTGGATAGACCAACCACCTTTCGCTCTACCTTCGTAGCCACCAAAACTTTGGTGTTTTTCAGATTGATAATATCCTGCTACATCTACAGCGAATGTATTTGCTGGTTTTAGAGTACTATTTCCACCGAAAGAACCAAAGTCTGAACGGATAAAACGACCTGTAACAGCCATTGAGTAAGTGTCTGCCAATTTCAAGGCATAAGCCACATCAATAGCAAACTCGGCAGGCGTTACCTTTCCTTCATTTACTATTTCTGAACCAACAAGAGAGTTAAGATTAACCTCCCCCATATTGAAATAATAAATACTCGCCGATATTGTGGAGCGTTCCTCTTGACCTAAAAACTTATGAAATGCCCCATACAAAAGGAAGACATCATTAGTTAATTTACTCATATAAGGTGTATAATTCACCCCTACGGAAGAAGTAGTTGTACTAAAAGGATATTTCGCAGCATTCCAATATTGAGAAAACGCATCAGAGGAAGTAACTACCCCTTGGTCTCCCAAACCTCCTGAACGAGCATCTGGCGCTATTCTAAGGAATGGCGCTCCTGTGAGTACTGGCCTTACATTTTCTTGAGCGAAGGAAAAAACTCCTATACCTAATGATAGACCTACAAAAAATTTAGTTGCTGTGTTCATTTTTTATATATTTTTTATTTAATTTCTAAATTATTTTTTCTTTTAAGGTACAAATATAATATTTTTATTTTAAATTTACCATTTTTTCTATTGCAATAGCAGTTCCTATACATTTATTTTGATTTTTTGCTTTTGCAGATACTTTGAAAATATAAGTTCCCTTAGCTACATTGTTACCAAAATCGTCTCTTCCATCCCATTCTATGCTGTACTTAGGCGTTCGGTAGCCTTGTAGGAATGGTTCAGCATCAATAGTTGTGTATAGTGATCTCACCAATTTCCCCGTAATGGTAAATATCTGTGTACTTACATCAAGGACATCATCACAATTATGCTCAAATTGAATGTAAGTTTTATTCGTAAAAGGATTAGGCCAATTCAGTAGTCTATTGATTTGCAATTTTTGATCGTTTTCATCCTTTACTATGAAATTTAACGAAGTAGTTGTAGAATTATTGTTTATATCCCAAACTTTAAATACCAACTCGTGTTGTCCTACCGACAAATTACGGAACGGATAGAGCAAACTTCCCTTCTGAAAATTATTAGAAGTATGATTACATCCATTA
>CAKAOY010000077.1 GCA_916710115.1 uncultured Bergeyella sp. | reverse complement strand
CTTCGCTAGTTCTTCTACTGTTCCATCTTCCGAGATAAGTTTATGATAACCGACCTGCTTCCAACCTTTGACCCTTTTCCAAAAGTCTAAAATCGCTGATGTTTTTTGGGTTCTTGGACCTGCGGTACAGTGAATCACGATATATTTTATGGTTCTCATGGTTCTATATTTTTATGAAGTGAATCACTCGCTTCGGCATTTTTATTGTCTTGTTCTAAATTTCCAGTTTGCCCTTCTTTATTTTCAGAAGCTGGTTTATCTTCTGATTTCTCGTTTTCCCTTTGGAAGGTTTCTACTTGGGGATTGTCTGGATTTAAGGTTTTTGCATGAGTGAGAGCATCATATTTTTTTTCAAATAAAAAGCCATCTTTCGTTGCAAAAATTTCTTTGACTTCTTGATGGGCTTCTAAATATTCCGAAGCCCTTGTTTTTATATCGTTCATTTTTTGATTTTTTATAAAAAGAAAATGTTAAAGAATTGCTCCAAAATATTTTGGTGCATTACCTCTGATTTTTCCTGTTAAAGCTCTTTGAGCAAAGGAAATCATATCCGCTTGGTAACCAGAGTGTCCTAATGTGGTATACATTTCTGTTTCTCCAAAACATCTGAAAACTTCATCAGAATGCCAGATGATAGATGCTTTTTTGTCGGCTTGCTCTACACTTGCTCCCCAAGGTTTTTTCTCTCCACTTTGAGTATAAAATGGCGTTTGGGAATAAGAGAAAATCTTAAAATCATAAAGCGTTGCTCCTTTCTCAGATTTGATTTCTTTGTAAAGTTTTTTATCTTCTTTTCTTATCCTTGCCAAATGGTCTGAGGTAAGGATAATATTCATACCGTCCATATCCACATCTAAATCTTGGAAAAATGCTTGCATGTCAATGAGTGCGTCAATCACAGAATCCGATGCCGAAAGATTTAGAATTTTATTGTGTTTATCATTTGTTACTGCACCCCAAGCATAAGCCGTTCTTTTTGCCATTTCTTTGGCAAGTGCTGCTCTATGTCTCTTAATGATAGAAGAACGCTTATCATAGGCAAGCTCTGCTTCAATAAGACTATTGTGCCTTGTCTGGCTGGTAGAATAGATTTTTAGAATTGCCTCATGCGGAATGTCGTTAATTGCCTGCACAGGGAGTTCTCCGTTATCTGTTCTAAAATAATCTTCATGCACTGAGGGTTCTACTCCTGCTTCTGCCAAGTTGATTTTATTGGAATTTACATAAGCTGATAAATCTTGCGATTGGCCAATGAAACTATTATCAGGGACAGGATTTTCTGCTAAATCAGAAACCCATACTTCTGTTAAAAGTCCTTGTTGGAGCATTCCTTTTTCTCTCATAGGCACAAAATAGGTAACCGCTAAATGCACAGCTGTAATGCCTATTGCTGTCAAAAAAGGATTGATTTCTATAAAATTAGACACAAGTAATGAAACGATAAATGCCATTACTAAATTTATGGCAAATGCCATGAATGAAAATTGTTTTTTCATAATTTTTCTTTATTTTTTAATTATTTTTTCTTGATGATTAGTTTCCTTTTCGATATTTTTTGGTGAGTTCCAAATACCTTTCTGGCTCTTCGGCTTTGATTCTTCTCAGCTCTGCCACATTATATTTGCTTAAATATTCAAAACTATCTTTATCAGATTCTACTGAATTTGAATTTTGAGATTTTCCTTTGGTCATTGCGACAACATCGGCAATTTGTTTCTGCTTAGTTTTTTTATCATTTTCTGCTTCTTTTTCTGAAATTAACTTATTCAATCTTTCACTTTGTCCGTTAAAATCACTTTCAAAGGCTAAAAGTTGAGCATCTTTCAAGTCTTCTGGAAGTAGCCCTAAACTCACGGCTTTATCTACCAATTTAGAAGCCTCTGTTTTTTGTAAATGGATAAACTTTTCTTTCCATTCATTTGTCTCTTTTTCTGAATTTTCTTTGGCTAATTTTAATTCATTAACCTTTTGAAGCACTACTGCTTCACTTGTTTCTGCATTCAGCCCTAATGCTAATGCAACGGTTTTTAGTTCATTCATTTCTTTATTGATTTTATTTTTTTTATTTAGTAATTGAATTACCGCAGGAGAGCCATTTTTGGAAAGTCTTAAAGCTTCATCATTCCCTCCAATATCCACAATGGAAATTTCAAACATTCTACATTTGGTGATGGTCTCTCTGGTTTGACCATTGAGGATTAAATGAGCATCAGAAGAAGTTTCTATCACATCTGCACCGATGGAACACATGCGGATAAAACCTCGCTCCACCTTTCCTGCAATTTGCCGTGCAAATTCTTCCTTCTCATCAAATTCAATCTCTGCAATCAGCTTTCCATTTTCTTTTTTGAGAGCAACGGTTCGTCCAATAACCTCATTGCCCAAAGCAGAATATTCACTGCGATTATGCATATACAATACAATAGGATTTTTCATGTATTGCTCGGTATCTATCCCATCAGTGATGATTCTACTTCCGTAGCTATTGACCGCTTCTGTGCTCACCACAAATTCATAAGTCTTTTTGCTCATATTTTTTGATTTGAAATTTTAAGGTTGAGTTTTTGAAATTTCAAATTTTGAACTTCAAATCTCAAACCCTATTGCTTTTTCTTTTTGGCAAAATTGGAGCATTTCAAAACACAAAAAAAACGCATAATCAATCATTTAGATAAATATCTTAATGTTTTAGAATTTTCATTAAACCTCTAAATGCTTGGTTTTATTAAAGCCCTTTTCTTATCACTTTTGCATAAAAAATAAAACGATGAAAGACATTTTATTCCATGATGATTTGGAAATCAATGATGGTGATTTTATTGCTGATTCCAGTGCTTATCAGCACACTCAGCATATTATTTTGGCT
The DNA here is from genome assembly GCA_916710115.1 of uncultured Bergeyella sp. Taxonomy (GTDB): domain Bacteria; phylum Bacteroidota; class Bacteroidia; order Flavobacteriales; family Weeksellaceae; genus Bergeyella_A. The sequence continues at coordinate 3,130 of CAKAOY010000077.1, read as the reverse complement.
CAAAAAGGAGAATACAAGGAAGTCCCTGAAATAGGTGTAGGAATAGAACAAATGCTCAACTATGAAGAAAGCACCGAATTTCTCATTGAGATTAAAAAAAATTTAGAATACGATGGACAAAAAGTAACCAATGTATCCTTTACTAAGGAAAATAAACTCAGTATTGATGCGAAATATATAACAACATGACAAAGAAAATTAAGATTGTAGAAACGGCAGACACCGAAGAAATAAAACAGCAAGGGCGAATGACCAATGCGGAGAGAGACCGTAAAATAAAAGATGCCGAAGCTCTCTATATTCGTGGATATTCTTTGCAAAGCATCTCTGAATTGGAAACCATTGGAGTTCGGATAAAAACCCTTAGAGAATGGGAAAAACGCTATGAATGGAAAGACAAAAAACAACTTTATAATATCTCTCCTAGTGAGATAAAAGCCCTTATTCGTTCCAATGTAGCCTCCATAAAATTAGGAAAACATATGCCTTATAAACCTGATGATATTTCTAAAATGGCAAAGGCATGGAAAGAAATTGATGATGAGCGAAAAAAAGCGGTCTATTCCATGGAGGCTTTTGATGCCTTTATTGATTGGTTCACTGATATTGTCGCCCAATCCAAAGGAAACAAACGAGAGGACAATCTCCAATTATTAAAACAAATCAGACTATTACAGGATAATTATATTCAAACTCTTTCAACATGACGGCAACAGAATATAAAAAGGCATTAGAGCGGTTCAAAGAAAAATCTAAAATGATTAAGGAAATGACACTTAATTCTATTGTTAAAGAAACTGCTGATGAACAGGAAGAAAGGATAAAATACCTCCTAAAACCTGAAAATTACGGCGATTTTTTTGATTATTATTTTGGATACAAAAGCAATTTAGCACTCGGAGATGCTAAAACTCCTAAATTTCACATTGAGGACTATGTCGCTCTCTATAAAGACCCTTTCATTCGCCAAATGCGAAAGAAATTCAGAGGAGCAGGAAAATCCATTCAGGGCAATGTAGGAAACATCTGCCATTTGAAACAAAACGATGAGCTTTTCTTTGCTCTTATCATTGGGATGAATGAAGGCTTTGCGAAAATATTGCTTTCTGATTTACAAGCCCATATGATGAGTAATGAACTCTTTATAAAGGATTTTGGAATGCAATATTCTTATGGAGACTGGGCTGATGGAGAGTTTGAAACCCTTGATGGTAAACACTTTAAGGCACTGGGAATCAATCAACCTTTCAGAGGGCTTCGTTTTGGAGCAAACAGATTTGATTTTGCCGTTTTAGATGATATTGAAGATAGGGATAGAGCCAAACGCCCCGATATGGTAAGGAAATTTGGAGAGAAAATCACAGGAGATTTAGTCAAAGGTTTTCACCGAAAAAGAGGGCGACTTTTGGTCAATAACAATTACATTGTCAAAGATGGAATCTTAGATTTTCTTAAAGAACAATGGCAGGACAGCCCACATTTCCACGAAAGCATCACCAACCTTGCCACCGAAAACATCACCCGTGAAAACTATAAAGATATAAATTGGGAGCCTTCATGGCCGGAGCGAGACAACAAGGCAGATATTATCCGCATTCTTGAAAATGATGATTATTATACCTCACAAAGAGAAGATTTTAATAATCCTATTGAAGAGGGAAAACTCTTCAAATCCAAAGATATAGTGCCTACTAAAATCGCTCAAAATGAAGTTTGGGATGGATTATTAGACCATTGGGATTTATCCTACACCGGTACAGGAGACTATAAGGCAGGAGTGCTTTTAGGTATCAAAGGAATGAAACTCTTTGTTTTAGAAGTATTTTGTCAAAAATGCGAAATCAACTCAGCTATGGAAGTGCGTTGTGATTGGGTCAAAAAATACCTTCAAAAAGGTTACAATATGCTTGGTTTTTTTGATGCTACTGCAGCACAGCAGGCCGTTTATACTCCGATTATTTTACAATCCGCTGAAGATAACCATTGTCCTAATATTCCCATGCCTACCCATCAAGAAGGGGATAAGCATAATAGAATTTCAGCAGGGATAACCAACGCTCTTTTCAGGAAGATTTTATTTTGGGATGATACATTACCTGTAAGGTCAAAGAGAGATTATGACACTTTTATGAAGCAACTTCTTTCCTTTGAAAAAGGCACTAATGCTCATGATGATGCCCCAGATACTTTGGAGAGAGCCATCACTCTTTCACAAACTTATTTTGGATTTAGTGAGAATCTCACAGGTGGAAAACCACTCATCAGAAAAAGAACCAAAAGAAGAAAAATTTAATGGAAAATAAAAAAATAACCCCACGAAAAGAACTTTTTATAGCTATCAAAAAAGCCCTGATGGAGATTCCTGAACTGGAACTTATTGACTTAGATAGAGGACAAATGAGCAGTGAGCATTTCCCTCATCTCTTTGTTTCAGCTCTGATTAACATCAAACAAATCAGCTGGGAAACCATGACCGAACAAAATCAAGAAGGACGAGCAGAAGTAGAAGTTACTCTTTATTGCCGTGATGGTTGGGCTAATCAGCACCAATACAGCAAAGATTTTGTAGAGGGGCTTAATGAGATTGACTTGCTGGATAAAATTGCGGAGAAGTTACAATTTTTATACGGAGAGCAGTTTAAGGCTTTGGAGCAGACCGAAGATGAAACACAAATCCAAACGATGGATGGAATCTTTGCTTATACCCAAAGGTTCTCCACCAAAATTTACCGAAAACTTGCTCCAAAATACACCCTAATTAAAATGAAATTAAAAAACCTTTAATACCTTTTGAAAATGGATTTTTTAACCCAAGAAGAACTCCGAACCGTTGCTCCTTTGGATTTTGTAGATATTCTCAAAGGTACTGATGAAGAGGTCATTGATAAGATTATCACAGAAAGTATAGATGTATTCAAAACCTATCTTGGACCTTATTATGATACTGAAAAAATCTTTGCTCAAAGAGGAAAAGAACGAAATGGTTTTCTTTTGAAAAATATTAAAAAATTAGTGATTTATGAGCTTAAAGCACGCCGAAAACCTACCGTAGACAAAGACGATTATAATGAAGTTATGAAATGGTTAGAAGATATTGCCAGTGGTAAGATGAAAGCCGATTTGCCTCTCA
>CAKAOY010000076.1 GCA_916710115.1 uncultured Bergeyella sp. | reverse complement strand
ATAATTACTTTTAAGGTTTTTTCAAAAATAAAAATTTTAACATCAATAATATTCCTAATAAAAACTTCGCCCTTTTATCTTACAAAAATCTGATTTTTTTCCAGAAAAATAAATTACTATATTTGCCACTATACAAAAAAATAGAACCTATGCAAACAACCAATACTCTATTGATGATAGAACCTATTGCATTTGGATACAACGCCCAAACAGCAGAAAACAATTATTTCCAAGTGAATTCCGAGAATACAGAAACCCAAGACAAGGCACTCGTAGAATTTCGGCAGTTCGTAGAGAAACTCCGCAAAAAAGATATCAATGTAATTGTCGTAAAAGATACTCTAGAGCCACACACTCCCGACTCTATTTTTCCAAATAATTGGGTAAGTTTCGGTGCCGATGCACGAGTTATCCTATACCCTATGTTCGCACCAAATAGACGAGACGAAAGACGAATGGATATATTGGAACAACTAAAAAACGAAGGATTTAAAATAAACGAAATCCTTGACTACTCTACCTACGAAGCCAAAAACACCTTCCTTGAAGGAACTGGAAGTATGATTTTTGACCACGATAATAAAATCGCTTACGGCTCCGTCTCCCTACGATTAGACGAACAACTTTTCCGTAACTTCTGTGAAAAAATAGGCTATACTCCCATTGTATTCCACTCCTATCAAACCGCAGGGCAAGAGAGACTACCTATCTACCACACTAATGTAATGATGTGTGTAGGCGACCAATATGTGGTAATCTGCCTAAACTCCATAGACGACGAAAACGAAAGAAAATCCGTAGTAGAGACCATACAAAAAACAAATAAAGAAATCATAGAAATATCGGAACCGCAACTCCAACAATTCGCAGGAAATATGCTACAAGTCCATAACAACAATGGAGAAAAATTCCTCGTAATGAGCCAATCCGCATATCTATCTCTCACACAAGAACAAATCCAAAAAATTGAGAAATATAACCAAATCCTCTACGCTGACCTAACTACCATAGAAACCAACGGAGGAGGAAGTGCCAGATGTATGCTCGCCGAAGTATTTCTACCAAAAAATTAAAAAAATAAGAAAAAACAAGAGTATAGCTACTCTTGTTTTTGTTTTAAAATATTCTTTGCTCTCTCCCAAAGAATATCCATTTCCTGCAAACTCATATCCGAAAGTTTTAGGTTCGTTTCGTGGGCTATTTCCTCCATCTTCTGAAAACGACTGATGAATTTCGTATTGGTCTTTTCAAGGGCAGTATCTGGATTAATTCCCGATATTCTAGCATAATTAATCAATGAAAAGAGGATATCACCAAACTCTTCTTCTCGCTTTTTTAGGTCTGTTTCCTGCTGGTATTCGTGTAATTCTTCCTCTACCTTTTGCCACGCCTCGCTAGGAGTTGAAAAATCAAAACCAATACCTTTTACTTTATCTTGAATACGATAGGCTTTCACCAAACTTGGCAACCCTTTTGGGACACCTGCCAAAATGGATTTATTTCCCTCTTTCAGTTTAAGTTTTTCCCAATTTCGTTTTACATCCTCCTCATCTTGTACTTGGACACTACCATAAATATGAGGATGACGAAAGATAAGTTTATCAACCAAGGAATTAACAACATCACCTATATCAAAATAGTCTTTTTCGGAGGCTATTTTAGCATAAAAAATCAAATGGAGTAATACATCTCCCAACTCCTTTTTTATCTCGAGCATATCCTCAGCAAGTATAGCATCCGTAAGTTCGTAGATTTCCTCTAAAGTAAGATGCCGAAGACTTTGCAGAGTTTGTTTTTTATCCCAAGGGCACTTCTCACGGAGGTCATCCATTACATCGAGGAGCCTGCCGAAAGCCTCCATTTTATCTTTTCGACTGTTCATTATTTCATACTTTTATTATGCAAAAATAAGGTTATTATCCTTTAAAATTTTAATATAATTATAAAAAGTTTTACTTTTGCTGAAATATACTATTTACTTCAATGAAGAATTTTTTTATCGTAGCGAAATTATTATTTTTTTCATTCGCTTTCTCACAAATATCACATACTATCATAAAAGGAGATACCCCTTATAATATCTCCAAGAAATATGGTATTACGATTAATGAACTCTATAAAGAAAATCCTCAACTAAAGGATGGTTTCAAGATTGGAGAAATTATCAATATTAAAGATAATACAAAAAAAAACATACCCATAGAGACTAAAATCGGACGAATCGTATTACAAGAAAAACAAACACTGTACAGCATTACGAAACAGTTCCGTATCACAGAGGAAGAACTTAGACGCCTCAACCCGAATCTGAAAATAGCCGTAGGCAAAGAAATCTCTCTACCTCTGGAAAATATTAACAAATATAAAGACGCCAAAACAATCTCGGCTACCAGCGTACCTTATCTCGTAGAAAAAAACACGCCAACCAACACCAAAACAGCAGAGCAACAGTATGTATTACACAAAGTAACAAGCGATGACACAACCTTTGGGATAATCCACAAATATGGCATCAGTATTGATGAACTAACAGAACTTAACCCTCAACTATCTAATGGGTTAAAGGTAGGCTCTACACTAAAAATACGAAAATACGACGCTATATACACCAAAACCAATGGCAATGCACTAAATGTGGCACTAATGCTCCCCTTCGGATTTGATAGCAATGATGAAAAATACCGAAATATGGCAACAGACTTCCTTTCGGGAGCATTATTAGCAATTGAAAGAAATACACGAAATGGATTACAATTAGATGTAAAAATCATTGACTCGGGAAATGAACAATCCTTTAAAAAATCACTCTCACAAATCAATCAAAAGAATACTGACCTAATTTTTGGGCCGTTCTTTAAATCTAATATTATTGATGTTTTGGATTTCTTGGGAAATAAAAAAATCCCGGTGGTCGCTCCATTTGCCAACTCAGAGGATTTGTACAACTATCCTAACCTCATCGTAATGGAAACTGCCGATATTGTCTTTGCAAACAGAATTGCTAAGGAAGTAGAGGAAAGCTATAACAACGAAAAAATATTCATCGTGAGTGGGAATAACAAATCCATCTCCCAAGCACTGAAAAACAACCTCAGCAAATCACTCAAAAATGCAAATATCAACATCGTGAATACAGCGGATGAAATCCAACTAGACAAAAATATGATGACGGGAAAACCCGCTCCTATTATTACCATTTTGGCATCAAATAACGATAATGACGGGACTCTATTCACCAATAAAGTGATTGAACTAGCCAACGAGGTCAATGGCATAAAAGCTTTTAGTCTATATCATACGAATAGTTTTGACAAAAAATCAGAGGCTCTTTATAAGGTAAATTTGATATATCTCATTGACAGAAAAATCAATATAGAAGGTACTTTTGAGCAAGAAATTATAGCTCAATATAAAGAAAAATATTGCAAAAATATATCAAAATATGCCGTTATCGGTTTTGACATTGTGAATGATATTCTCAGTCGTGAAAATACGAAAGGTGAGGTCTTCAAAAATATCAACAGAAGTCAAACCCAGCTTGCCACAAAATTTGAATTTGTAAAAGCAAAAGCAGGTGGTGCTTATATTAATATTGGTTACCGCGTGATTAGATTAGTTCCATAATAATCCAATATTTTAAACATTAAATTCAACTTTATTAATAAAAATATGAAAGCATTAGTATTCCCTGGTCAAGGGGCTCAATTCGTAGGAATGGGTAAAGATTTATATGAATCTAATGAAAACATCAAATCTTTAATGGACTCTGCAAATGAGATTTTAGGATTTGATATTTTAAATATTATGTTCAATGGCACCGATGAAGATTTAAAACAGACAAGTGTTACTCAGCCTGCTATATTCATCCACTCCATAGCAAAAGCAAAATCCTTAGATATTTCTGATGCTAAAATGGTTGCTGGACACTCTCTTGGTGAGTTTTCAGCATTGGTTGTGAGTGGAGTTCTTTCCTTTGAAGATGGACTAAAACTGGTTTCTACAAGAGCGAAGGCAATGCAAGAAGCCTGTGATATTCAAGCAGGAACAATGGCTGCTATACTTGGACTTTCGGATGAAAAAGTGGAAGAAATTTGCCAGCAAGTGACAGGAATAGTGATACCTGCCAACTACAACTGCCCAGGGCAACTTGTAATCTCTGGTGAAGTCTCCGCCGTAGAAGAGGCTTGTATAAAACTAAAAGAAGCAGGAGCCAAAAGGGCTTTACTACTTCCTGTTAATGGTGCTTTCCACTCACCATTAATGCAATCGGCACAAGAACAATTAGCCAAAGCCATTAATAATACTCATTTTAATGATGCCCAAATTCCTGTTTATCAAAATATAACTACTACTCCTGTTGTAAGCGCTGATGAAATTAAGAAAAATCTCATCGCACAACTTACAGGCTCTGTAAAATGGACTCAATCTATCCAAAATATGATAAAAGATGGGGCAACTCATTTTGTAGAAGTAGGTCCAGGTAAGGCTCTACAAGGTATGATTAAGAAAATCAATAACGAGGTAGTTGTAGAATAATTACAACATAAATAAAATATTAATGCAAACTTTCTCTACGGGAAAACTCCTGCTCACTTCGGAATATGTCATCTTAGATGGGGCATTAGCTCTGGCGGTGCCTACTCGCTTGGGGCAGGAGTTTTCTTGTGAGGAAAATACAACCGCTCCCCATCGTATCCTTTGGGAAGCTTTTCATCAGAATAAGCCTTGGCTAAAAATTAAAATAAATTACAAAAATTGGAAAATTATTGAGACCAATATTCCGTCTTCTGCTCAGTTTATCCTAAAAACACTGCAAATCATCCAAAAATTATCTCTTGATAAATTCAAAGATAAGACCTCTTATCATATCAAAACCAACCTACAATTTCCTGCAAATTTCGGGTGGGGAAGCAGTTCTACCCTAATGGTAAATCTATCTCGATGGGCTAATATCAATGCCTTTGAGCTCAATAAAATGGCCCTAGGAGGCTCTGGATACGATATTGCTGTAGCCCAAGAAATCTCAGCAATACTATATCGATTAGAAAATAACCAAAGACACATCGAGAGACTCCGCTACTCACCGAATTTCAAAAATGAACTTATCTTGATTCACCTCAATCAAAAACAAGACAGCCGAGAAGGAATTAATCTCTATCGCTCTCAACCCAAATCTCAGAAATTAATAAACGATTTTTCGGAAATAACGAAAGATATTCTATACACTAAAAATATTGGTGACTTTACTGAATTAATGAAACTCCACGAAAAAAAATTATCTAATTTTCTCAGACTTAACACTATCAAAGAAAAATATTTTGCTGATTGCCCTTCATTTGTGAAAAGTCTAGGAGCATGGGGAGGGGATTTCGTCCTTTCAACAAAATTTTCCGACTACAAAAATTATTTTTCCGAGCGAGGATTCACTACGGTTTTAGACTATGAAGATGTCGTTTTATAACGCTTACAATCAAAGTTAATTCCCTACTTTGGACTATCATTTCCTTTGATACTATCTACTTTCAGATATTTTTAATAGGTTTATTTCCAAATTATATTTATTTAATAAACTGATTATCAATGCTAAAAATATTTTTGGATATTTGAAATAAAATACTTAACTTTTCACTTTGAAAAATCATTATTTATTACAAATATCAAACGAGATGAAAAATACGAAAATCGTAGAGGCATTGCAAAAATTAGGAATTGCAGGAAACAAAGAGATTGTTCATAACCCAAGTTTCGAGAAACTTTTCCAAGCAGAAATTTCTGAAAAGAACCAAGGATTCGAGGTAGGAGAAATATCCAATTTAGGTGCTGTATCGGTGAAGACGGGTATCTTCACAGGACGTTCGCCAAAGGATAGATTCATTGTAAAAGATGATACTACTAGGGACACTATCCACTGGGGAAAAGTAAATTTACCAACTACACCTGAGGTATTCAACCATTGTAAAGATTTAGTTATCAAACAATTATCTACATCTGAAAAACTTTAT
>CAKAOY010000075.1 GCA_916710115.1 uncultured Bergeyella sp. | reverse complement strand
TTCTTCCAATTTGAAATGTACGAGGGTACAAAAAAAATCCATAAAGATACAGATAAAAAAGAACGAAGAGTCATTAAATCGAACAGAATTTTGTAATAAAAAAACTTCTCTGATTAGAGAAGTTTTTTTACGAAAATTGATTATTCTACAATCATACAAGCACCTACAGTGGAATTACTTGTTTCATCTATCAATATAAAACTACCTGTTGATTTATTTTTTTCAAAAGTATCAAATACCAATGGTGATGCTGTTTTTAAGCGAATCTTCACTACTTCATTGAGTTTTACTCCCTCATTTACAGAGATTTTTTCTAGAGTATTCACATCAATTTTATATTCTATTTCTTTTATTATTGCCCTTACAATTTTACTTCGTTGTTGTAGGAAATATTTATTTCCCTCGTGAAGTTCTCGTTTGTCCATCCAACATACAAGGGCCTCTATTTCGTTTTCTACTTGTGGCTGATTATCCGTTTTCACGAAGAAATCACCGCGAGAAATATCAATATCATCTTCAATATGAATCACAGCAGGTTGAAGAGCAAATACCTCATCCACCTCATTACCAGCTGTTTCTACCTTAGATATTATTGTCTCTATATTTTGTGGAAAAATAGTTATTTTGTCTCCTTTTTTATAAGTTCCAGACATTATTTGCCCTGCATAACCTCTATAATCGTGTAATTCGTCGGTCTGCGGACGAATCACATACTGCACCTGAAAACGAGCATTTTCATAGTCAGTAAAATCTGACACCTCCACATTTTCTAAGAAATTCAAGAGGGTTTGCCCATTATACCAAGGCATATTTTGGGATTTTTCTACTATATTATCTCCATAAAATGCTGATATTGGAAAATAATCAACATTTTCCAACCCCAAAGTTTCGGCTACTTGGTGATAATCAGCCTTAATTTTATTGAAAACATCTTCGGAATAATCTACCAAATCCATTTTATTCACTGCCACTACGATATTTTTCATTTTGAGGAGAGAGGCAATAATAGAATGTCTCTTGGTCTGTTCTATCACTCCTTGCCGAGCATCAATGAGGATAATTATCAACTGAGAGTTGGATGCTCCCGTAATCATATTTCGAGTATATTGAATATGTCCTGGTGCATCAGCAATGATAAATTTTCTTTTTGGAGTGGCAAAATAGCGATAGGCAATATCAATAGTTATCCCCTGCTCTCTCTCGGCACGAAGTCCATCTGTAAGTATTGCCAAATCTACCCCATTGGCATTTTTATTTTTGGATTGTTTTTCCAAAGCCTCCAACTGGTCTGCCAAAATACTTTTACTATCATACAAAAGTCTACCGATGAGAGTACTTTTTCCATCATCTACACTTCCTGCCGTCAAAAATCTTAATATATCCATTCTTTCTTTATTCTTAAAATCGTAATTGCATATTTAACTTAAAATACATATCCCCATCTTTTTCTTGATATAAATTTCCAAATGTAATCTTAAAAATACCCACTTTTTTTTCTATCTTCCATTGCGGCTTCGGTTACACGATCATCTATACGAGTCTCTCCCCTTTCAGAAATTCTAGAAGCCATAATTTCGTTAATTACTTGATCCAATGTATCTGCTGAACTCTCTACCGCTGCCGTGCAGGTCATATCTCCCACTGTTCTGTATCTCACTTTTTTGGTGATAATTTCGTCTGTATCATCAATTTGGATAAAATCGGAAACAGCAATAAGCTGACCTTGATAGTCCAAAACCTCTCTATCGTGGGCGAAATAAATAGATGGAAGAGCAATATTCTCCTTTCGGATATAATTCCAAACATCTAACTCCGTCCAATTGCTTATTGGGAAAACTCTCACATTTTCCCCTTTATGGATTTTTCCATTATAAATATTCCAAAGTTCTGGGCGTTGTAATTTCGGATCCCATTGTCCAAACTCATCACGAACGGAAAAAAAACGCTCCTTTGCTCGGGCTTTTTCTTCGTCGCGTCTAGCTCCACCGATACAAGCGTCAAACTGAAATTCTTCAATTGTATCCAATAAAGTATGTGTCTGCAACCAATTTCTACTGGCAAATTTCCCTTTTGGTTCCGTTAGTCCCTTTGCCTTTATAGTATCTTCCACCTTTCTCACAATAAGTTCTGCACCTATTTTCTGTGCTAACTCATCGCGAAAATTAAGAGCTTCAGAAAAATTATGCCCTGTATCAATATGTACTAATGGAAATGGTATCTTCATCGGAGCAAATGCTTTCATCGCCAAATGTACAAGAGTAATGGAATCTTTACCACCGCTGAACAAAAGTGCAGGTCGCTCAAACTGAGCAGCCACCTCCCTCATTATATAAATACTCTCAGCTTCTAAATGTTCTAAATAATCCATATATCGTCTATCCATAATTCTTTATTCTTCAATATGATTTGGTAATAAAAATTTATCTATAAAAGTAATTTACTACTTATTTTTCAAAAAAACATGTTTAACTTTACCTAAAATCTCGCCTCGTCTATACTTACGAATGAAATTAATTTCTTGCTTATTCAATGGTATTTCGTGATTTTGACGGAAATAAGTTTTTACTATGGTCAAAAACTCCGAAATAGACTTATTTCTGCTAAAAACCTTCAAACTTGCCATCAGCATCAATGGAAAATCCAACCCAATATTATAAAAATATTCACCTAATTTCTTTGCTTTTTGATTCTTATACTGATACGCCGTAGGCCTTAAATGTTTCACCCACAACTCCTTAATAGTATAAATCTGCCAACCATTTTTCCTTGCTAAAAGGACATCTATATTATCCCAACCAAGAATCGCCCTCAATCCATTCATCTGCAAAAAACACTCCTTTCGATAGGATTTTATTGGCCCTCGTATATGATTTTTAGATGAAATATCCTCGAAAATCCAATCTTCATTCTGAGAAAAATCATATGTTTTAGTAGGGGCAAAAGGTATCTTTGTAATTTTAACTAACCCCGAAGCCATACCTATTTTGGGATTTTTTATATAAATATCATTCACCAACGAAAGGTAATTTTCAGGAAATATAATATCTGCATCAAATTTACAAATAATATCAAAATCTTGTAAATCAACACTATACAACCCTTTGTTAAAGGTATTTACCACCTTAGAACCTGGAGAATGTTCGGACAATTCCAAATGCAAAACCTTGATTTTCGACTGTATCGAAGAGGTTTGTAAAAAATCTTCAATCTCCTGCCTAGTTCTATCCGTAGAACCATCATTTACCAACACAATCTGAAAATCTTGATGCTCTTGATAGGCCAAGGATTGCAGGCAAAACCTCAAATTTTGCTCTTCATTATGACATGGGATAACAATCAAAAATCTCATTTATGAAATAAAATCATTAACCAAACTACTGATTTTCAACTTTGCATCTTCCAAATCATCATTCACAACGATAGTATCAAATAAATGTTTATGAGCCAATTCCTCCTCCGCTTTTTCCACACGGATTTTAATAGTATCTTCATCATCAGTAGCCCTTCCGAAAAGGCGTTTTTCCAACTCCTCAACGGACGGAGGCATAATAAATATAGACAACGCCTGCTCCTTAAAGTACTTCTTCAATGCGATTCCACCCTTTACATCTACATCAAAAATCACAACATTACCACTGCTCCATATTCTGTCTATTTCCTGCTTTAATGTACCATAAAATTTATCTGTATAGACCTCCTCGAACTCCACAAAATCATCATTATCAATCTTTTGCCTAAACTCATCAGGAGTGATGAAATAATAATCTTTAGCATTCTCCTCTTGCCCTCTCGGCTGTCGTGTTGTACAAGAGATTGAAAATTCTAATTTTGGAAATTTCTCCAAAACATATTTCACCAAGGTCGTTTTACCACTACCTGAGGGTGCCGAAAATATAATAACTTTTTTCATTTTTTAAGGTCAAAAAAATTATAAGATATTTAATGATTGTTCCTTTATCTTCTCCAAATCATCTTTCATTACAACCACCAATTTCTGAATATCGGACTGGTTAGCCTTCGAACCTAAGGTATTAATTTCTCTACCTATTTCCTGTGCTATAAAACCTAATTTCTTCCCTACAAACTCCTCATTTTGAAGGACTTCTTGAAAATAATTAAGATGCTGAGCCAATCTTACCTTTTCTTCCGAGATATCTAATTTTTCGGTATAATAGGCCATTTCTTGATAAAATCTAGTCTCATCAATATTGTCAAATTCGGAAAGGGTTCGTTGGTATTTTTCTTTGATATTCTTCAAGCGAATCTCCTCAAAGGGAATAATTTTTTGGGAATTTTCTTTAATATTTTTCAATGATTTTAGTAAATCTTTCTCTAAAATCTCCCCCTCTACTTGTCTAAATTCCACGAACTTATCAGTCGCATCTTTTATCACTTGTAGTAGAAATTCCCATTCTTCTTCTTGTAATTCTTCGGGTTTAGACGAAATTGCTTCGGGCATTCTCACTGCCATTTTAAGATATTCAAAATCAGGCCCATCTCCAGCACATTCTTTTAAAGTATCCATATATGCCATAATGAGTGGTTTATTAACCTTAACTTCGGTACTATTATCCAATAGTTCAAAATTAATAAAGCAATCTACCTTACCGCGTATAATATTATCATTCAATATTTTACGAATATCAAATTCCTTTTCCTTATATCTTAACGGTAATCTAATACTCAAATCAAAGGATTTAGAATTAAGGGATTTTATCTCTACGCTGATTTTCTTTTTCTCAAAAACTCCTTCGCTTCGTCCGAAGCCTGTCATTGATAATACCATAATATTAAAATTAGGGCAAATTTAATGATTTTTTTCTAAAATCACATCATTTTAATAATGGGAAATATCATATAATTTGAGATAAAAAAACCTTTGCAAAGGATTAACAAAGGTCTTGATGGATTAGAGTCCGAAAACGATTCCTACACTTGGATAGAATCCACTCCCCAATACGGATGATTCTTCTTTATATAGCACATTATAGTAGGCTCCAAACTGCATATAGGCAGAATTTCCCACTCGCTGAATATACCCACCTCCTAAATAAAGAGCAGGCTCATTCCCAGCATATTTGTTGTCATTAATTTTATTCTTCTGATGATAGAAATAATGAGAATATCTCCCAGAAATATAGATAGTTCTATTTATATAATAATTAGCATAAGGGCCTACTCCAATCATTATACTTGTATGATATTTAGATGTAGTCCAAGAAAAGTCGCTGGATAACCCCGTCTCTAAATCATCACTCACGAGATACCCTACGCGTGGATATACACTCACATTTGTTCCGTAATATCCTCCCGAAATACTTAGACCAGCTCCACCTCCGTAGCTCCATCGATTTGATTTCGGTATATCAACATTTTGGGCATCTGCAAAAAATGTTCCAAGAACAAGAAATGGAAAAATTACTCTCTTCATTTGTCTTTAATTCAACTTCTTTGTTAATTCTTTGTAAATTTTTTCAGCATTACCTTCTTCATACAATATTTCATAAATAGCATCAATAATCGGTGTTTTCATCCCTTTTTCCTTAGATGTTTCGTAGATAGATTTCGTAGCATAATATCCCTCGGCAATCATATTCATAGATTGGATAGCCGATTTCACCGTATATCCTTTGCCTATCAAGTTACCAAGATTTCGGTTCCTTGAAAAAAGAGAATACGCTGTAACCAACAAGTCACCCAAATAGGCACTTTCATTGACATCTCGTGGTGCTTCGTAGATATTATCCAAAAAATGTTTCATCTCACGAATGGCATTACTTACAAAAACAGCCGTAAAATTATCCCCATAGCCCAAGCCACTTGCTATCCCAGCTCCAATGGCATAAATATTCTTCAAAATGGCACTATACTCATTTCCCAAAATATCACGACTGCAACTCACCTTAATAAAGTGAGAGGAAAACAACTGAGATAACTGCTCACAAATCTCCTCCTCGGCCGTGGCTATCGTAAGATAAGATAATCGTTCCATAGCTACTTCTTCCGCATGGCAAGGCCCTGCTATCACTCCTTGATTACGAAAACCTATTCCAAAACGATTACGGATATAATGAGCCACT
>CAKAOY010000074.1 GCA_916710115.1 uncultured Bergeyella sp. | reverse complement strand
ATACTACAATTTACTGATAATGATAGTCATAAAGAGAAAGTTTCTTTAATTTTGGACATTTTGGAAAATCCTAATTATACTGAGGTTCCAGACCCATATTATGGAGGTAGAGAGGGATTTGAACTGGTATATAAACTCCTTGATGAGGCTTGTGAGAAAATAGCCAATGACCTAAAAAAGCATTCTTGAATATTTAATTTTAGTTAAAATGTTATTTTTAATTCCAGCATACCTTTCGGATGAATCTCCTATTGAGTATTTTTCACCAATTGTTAGAGAATATATAATGAAAACTGATTATTTTTTTGTAGAAAATGAAAAAACTGCAAGAAAAGTAATTAAATTTTTTGCTCCCGAAAAAAAACAATCAGACTTAAAATTATTTTTATTAGATAAATATTCTGAGACAAACGACTTGAAAGAAGCCCAAAAATTAATCAAACAAGGGCAAGATTTTGGTCTGTTGTCCGAAGCAGGATTACCATGTATTGCAGATCCAGGTAATATTATGGTGGAGTGGGCTCACCAAAATGGAGTGAAAGTAGTACCTATTTCGGGACCATCATCTATTATTTTGGCATTGATTTCTAGTGGGTTTAATGGACAGGAATTTACCTTTAACGGATATTTGCCAATTGATAAAAATCAACGAAAGTCTAAAATACAATTTTTAGAAAGCACGATACAAAAAACGGGATACACCCAAATTTTTATGGAAACTCCATACAGAAATAATCAACTTTTTGAAGATTTATCGAAAATTTTGTCGTCAAGTACAAAACTTTGTATAGCGTCTAATATCAATCATCCTACGGAGGAATTCATAAAAACACAAACTATAAAAGATTGGCAAAAAAATAAGCCTGAATTACATAAAATTCCTACGATATTTGTTTTAGGTAGATGATTTAGTGTAATTAATTATTTTATTAAAAATTTAATTCTTTAAATAAAATGGAAGTTAATTGGAAAATCGTAAAGGAATATGAAGATATTACCTATAAAAAATGTGGTGGAGTAGCGAGAATTGCGATTAATCGCCCAGAAGTTCGTAATGCATTTCGCCCAAAAACTACGTCAGAGTTGTATGAGGCATTTTATGATGCATCTGAAGACCCGAGTATTGGAGTGGTATTGCTTACGGGTGAGGGGCCAAGTCCGAAAGATGGAGGTCATGCTTTTTGTAGTGGAGGAGATCAGAAGGCTCGTGGGCATCAGGGATATGTGGGAGAAGATGGTAGGCATCGTCTCAATATACTTGAAGTTCAGAGACTTATTCGTTTTATGCCAAAGGTTGTTATTGCAGTGGTGAATGGTTGGGCAGTAGGTGGTGGCCATTCGTTGCATTGCGTTTGCGATTTGACTTTGGCAAGTGAGGAACATGCAATTTTTAAGCAAACAGATGCAGATGTTACTAGTTTTGATGGAGGATATGGTTCGGCTTATTTGGCGAAAATGGTTGGGCAGAAGAAGGCTCGCGAAATTTTCTTTTTAGGTAGAAATTACTCGGCAAGAGAGGCAGAAGCAATGGGTATGGTGAATGCTGTGGTACCACATTCTGAGTTGGAAAAGACTGCTTACGAGTGGGCACAAGAAATCTTAGCGAAGTCTCCAATCTCTATCAGAATGCTGAAATTCGCAATGAATCTTACCGATGATGGAATGGTTGGACAACAAGTATTCGCAGGAGAGGCTACTCGTCTTGCATATATGACCGATGAGGCTAAGGAGGGACGAAATGCCTTTCTTGAAAAGCGAAAACCAGATTTTGGTGAAAATCCGTGGATTAGTTAGCTGATTTTCAGTAGAGAATGTATTATTCTAAAACATCTTTAATTTCATCATTTTTGGAAAATTGAGATTGTGCGAAAGAGCATATGGGGATAATTTTTACAATTTCTTCGCGAGCATATTCTACAGCTTTTTCAAGGAGTACTTTACCGATACCCATTCCTTTAAACTCAGGAAAAACCTCGGTATGTGTGATGCTGAAAGATTGTCTTTCATTCCATATGTATTCCAATAGTCCTGCTTTTTTACTATCGATATAGGCTATAAATTTACCTTTTTTTGCTCCGTTGAATTGTTCTATTTTTATCATTTTAAATAAAATTACATTACAAAGGTAGTAAATAAAGTTGGACAATAGCATAGAGTTCCATTAAAAATATTATAGAGAAGTGTGTAGTAGAGCATTTCTCTTTTTTGATAAAAAAAGATAGCCTCTATTGAAAGACTATCTTTAAAAATACTATATAGATATGAAATTTGATTAGTATCTGAAATTAAGGCTGAAATTGATATATCTTCCGTTTCCTCTAGCATATTCGTCATCGCGAGCCATAAGCATTGACGCTGGAGTATAATATGTTTTATCAGCAAGGTTTTCAATACCTAATCCTAGAGAAAGATTTTTGTTGAAGGTATATCCTGCACTTAGTGAGAATAAATCGATTGGAGAAACAATACCATTACCATCAGGGTATTTACCAGTAGCATCTTTTGCAAATCTGTCTCTAGTACCCGTATGTAAGTAATTTACTTGGATATAAGATTTCTTATTAGGCAACACTCTCACATAGGCTGTTGTTTTAGATGCTGGGATAGAGATACCATTCATATATCCGTCCCAATTGCCATTAACATTTGATTTATTTTTTCCTTCAAATGAGATGAAACTTGCACCTAAAGTAAGCCACTCGGTAGGGAATATATCAGCATTCACTTCAAAACCATAAACTTTTTGAGGGCTTCTATCTACTACCCAAAAACCATTTACAGATTTTAAGTCGCTACCTAATTTAGAGTAAGTATGGAAATACGAACCGCTCAATTGGATATGATTTCCAATTTTAGAGTAAGCACCGATTTCATAGTTATCTGTTTTTACAGGTTCTGTATTAATTTTAGAAAGGACATCTGCCTTTGCTGAGCGAAGAGTTCTTCCTAAGTCAAAAATTGAGAATCCTTGAGAGTAGGATACGAATGGTTGGAAAATTTTATGTTCGTTGTAAGTGAACCCCACATTTGGAGATAGATTTTTGTAAATTAAGCTACCGCCTTGTACATGAACTTGAGGATCTGTATCTTTTAATCTTAACACATTATAATTAGGGACAGAGACATCTATATAGTCATATCTCAAGCCAAATTTTAATACATAATGATTAGCAAAAGTAGTTTTTGTTTGAACGAATGGTGCAAAGTTATAAGATGTCATTTCAGGAGTCCATATACGGCCATCTACAAGAGGTTGGCTGGTAGTATCCATCACGAAATCTGAACCATAAAGTATCTGAGAATGAATATCATCAGTGAATCTTACCTTAGAGATTAATTGCCCACGAAGTCCGTATTTGGAAGCTTTTACAGCAGATTGTCCGCTTTTACTTTCCCATCTTGGCTTCTTAGGATTGTGTTTTCTGAAATCAAAAACAGTATATAGTTGTTGGGAAAATGCTTGAACTTCTAAGTCTGTATTTTGGAATACATTGTTAGAATTAAATTTGATATAAGCATTATGGTTGAATCTCATACCTTCATCTACTGCTTGAGGATCTTTTTCACCATAGATACCAATACGAGGACTTTCTAAATACTTACCTCCAGAAGGAATAAGTGGAGTATGTTGCGTACTTCGATAGAAGTTATACATTGCCTCAATAGAGCTATTGCTATCAAATTTATAACCTATTTTAATGAGACCATTATAGGTACGAACATCTCCTAATCCGTATCTTGGGGAGATATATTGCCCATCTCCATCAATGGCAGAACCACTTTGGTTTAGAGTACCACTTATCAAGTAAGATAAACCTTTGTAATCTCCATAAAATTGTTGGTTGATTCTGTATCCGAAACCTCTATTCTCTTTGAAAGAATCGTGAGCAGAAGCTCCAACGATTGTTTGCCCTCCAAAAGCCACATTTTTAGGTGCTTTTTTCGTTACTATGTTCATTACACCACCAATGGCTCCATTTCCATAGATTGAGGTAGAACCTTTCACAATTTCGATTCGTTCAATAGCCGAAGGGTCAATAGAACGAATCTCGCGGTCGGTAGC
Organism: uncultured Bergeyella sp.; assembly: GCA_916710115.1. GTDB lineage: Bacteria > Bacteroidota > Bacteroidia > Flavobacteriales > Weeksellaceae > Bergeyella_A. The sequence goes on along the minus strand of CAKAOY010000074.1, from coordinate 2,041 downwards.
ACGCAATGGTGTAGATTGAGGAATACCATCGATAAGTACCAACAAAGAACGTCCTCTAAGGTTTTGTGCGCGATTGTTAGATGTATTAGTAGATAAAGACATCGCAGGCTCTATCATCCCGATAAGATGAGATAAATCTGGTGATACTTTTACAAATTCTTGTAGTTTTTTATCATCAATTACGGTAACATTAGCAATCGCATCGGTTTTTTTCTCTACAATACGATTGGTAGTAATGGTAACTTCCTCTATATTATGAGCATCATTACCTGAGATTTCATTAGTTTCTTGGGCATATCCCATAGCTGTTGCTCCAAGAAATAAAGCAGAAATAAAAATCTTGTTCATAAAATATTTATTTAATTTTATCAACGCAAAGTTATAAATAAAATTATAATAAATACAAATAATTAGATTTAATAAATCAATTATTTTATAAAATACTGATAAATATCATATTATATATGTATTACAAATTAAAATAAATAGATATTGTCTTAATGGAGTATTTTATTAATTTATTGAGAAATAATAATGTTAAAAAAATGTACTTTTAAATAAGAGTTTCGTAAATTGTAAGAATGAGATTTTATAGTTACTTTTGCAAAATCATAAAAAAAGTTAAAATTATATGAGTTTAAAATCAATACAAATGTTGAAAAAAATTATTTTTGCTCTGTTGGCAACTCTTGTTATGGCAGGAGGAATCTTATTTTATTTGGGTGATAAAAATAATAGTGGAGAGAGAAATTTCTTACCATTATTGCGAGATAAACTATTTGATGAGCCGAAGGAACCTGTGAATGTGATATTTTGTATGACCACTCTACAAATGGTAATTGCTGAGAAAATTATAGAAAAATACCCCAACGAAAAGTTTTATGCGGTGCTTATTTCATTGGATAAAAATGAAAAATATGACTATTATTTTCAAAGACTTAAGAGTAAGGCTTATAGGGCTTATTCCTTTTATTATGATGGTAAAGATCGTTGGAGAAATAGAAATTTTTTTCCTATTATGTTGGAACTAAAACTGAAAGCTAACCTTCTTCCAAAGGTGAAGAGTATTTATTTATCAAATATGGATTCCGAGTCTATTGCATGCTTTATCAATACTCATCCAGAGGCAGAGGTGAATACTTTTGACGATGGAACTAAAAACTTAATTGAGAATACGAGTTTTACTCGTGATGATGTTTTTTATATGAAAAATAAAAATCAAAGAAGATTTTTTAATATCATTAATGATGGTTTGACTATTACAAAAGTAAGAGAAAAGTCCCAAAAGCATTATACAATTTTTAAGGAGTTACATAATGTAATGGATAACGGAAAAAGAAAAATGGTATATCTACCGCTTTTTAATGCTTCTAAATTAAAATCAAATATTATAAAAAAGGATACCATAAAGATATTATTAGGTACTACAGAGGAGAAAATGAAGGCTATTTCAGAAAAAGCAGTGAAACATTATGGTATAAAATATACTTCTCGCCACCCGAGACAAAAATATAAATTGGATGGGGTAGAGACCTTAGAATCTAAACTCATTATTGAAGATTATATTTTGAAAGAAATAGAGAAAAATCCTAATACTCAGTACGAAATATATACATTTTTCAGTGGTGCTGCTATCACAATGAAGGATTTCCCAAATCTTAATGTATATGCCATAAAACCAACTTCTCTCCCAAAAGATTATTTTCTAAATCCTGTTCAGAAACTATATCAGCAGGTAGGAATCCAAATCTTAGAATTTAAAGATAAATAAAATGCTGGAAAAATACCTTCTATTATTGATGTTTTTTGGAAAGTTGTTTATGGGGCAAAATACTCATATACAATATGATAATCACTTATTGCCTTCGGAAAATATCTATTGTTTGGGAAATATTTATCCTCTCTCTATCAGTACAGATGCTATTTCTACAAATGAATATTCGGTAAGTGAATACAGCGAAAGGATGCCTAACCCTACTACGGCGGTTAGGTTCCGTTCTTCAGATGCCAATATTTTCAGTAGAGCGATAGATTTGCCATT
>CAKAOY010000073.1 GCA_916710115.1 uncultured Bergeyella sp. | reverse complement strand
CAGCCGGGTCATAATAGTTAGTTGCGGGCCGGTCTCCTCAGGGACGATTCCTTTGATTGCAGAAATGAATATTTTCCCAGAATAATCACAAGTCATATTCTCTAATGTACGCCCTAAATAAATAGACGGCGTAGCCAAAATAACCACATCACAAGCCGATACCAACTCATTAATATCTGTCGTGAGGCGTAATTTTTCTGGGTTAAAATTAATTGCCGTTAGATAGTTTGGGTTATGACCTCGTTGTTCTATTGAGCCTTTTACAAACTCATTTCTCACGCACCAATATACTGATTCCGAATTCTCTACCAGCATCTTAATGATGGCTGTACCAAAACTACCACTCCCCACTACTCCTACTCGCAATAGAGGTTTGTACTCATTTACCCTATCGTTATTATTGTTTATATTTTCATTAATAGCCATAAGGCAAAGATAAGATTTTTTATTATTATAGATATTTTTTATTACTACAAATATTTTTATGATAACATAATCGACATAAAACCAAATGTGAAAAATATTTCAACTACAGAATCCTATTTTTGGTTCGAAGAAATAAGTTTAATATAACAAAATTTAAACACTCTTTAAAGAATATTTAAAAAGTGTATTTTTATTACTCAAACCACTGCAATTTGATTTGTGAAGAGAAAAAAAGCATTGATGGTCTTCAAATTGATTAAGCAAGAAAATCTGCACTTCATAACCGATTTCAACATTTATATTTTTAATTTTATAGAGCAAATCATCATCTACATTTTTAGGAATGACCATATTTCTTCCTTTGGTATCCTTTGACTGTGGATATCTATCCAAAGGAATTTTTGGAAAACATAATAAACCAAAACATAAAAAATATACTCTTAACTCAACTATTAAATACAAAAAAATCTGGTGAAAATCACCAGATTTTTAGAGTTTCTATTTTTTACCACTACTACTTTTTACCAATGCTATCACACCTCCAACAACTGCGCCAACTAAACCTCCTATAGACGATACTACATTCATTAGATCATTTGCTGATGTATTTCCACTCGTTGATTTATTATTTTCAATCATATCCTAAAATTTTATTTATTAATTAACTTTATTCCTTTATTCATTTGATTTACAAAACCTGACACCCAATTCTCAATTTCTAATAGGGTAGGTTCATCTACTCCCAATCTCTCCGCAAGATTATGGATAAAAACTTTCTCACTTTCACAATATACCCCATCTACATAACAAAGCTGTATTAATTCTGTTAATACAATTTTCTTCTTTGAAAAGGTATCAAGTTTAGACAAATCATTACATAAATTCTCCGCATCATACCCATCTTGTCCTAATGTGTTTAAAGACAAAACTTTAATTTTCTCTTTCTCATCTTGCGAAAATTTATCATCTACACTTACTAATTCCAATGCTAAAGAAAAGAAAACCTCTTTTTCTTCCTTACTCAAATACTCTATAAACATATTCTTTTATTTTTTTGCAAAGTAAGCGATATTTATATAATCAAAACAATCACTTTTAAGAATAATTTATTATCTTTGCGAATAAATAATTCTTATTATGAATAATGATATCATCGGAAAGAATATTAGAAAGTTTAGAGAACTAAAAGGTTATAGCCAAGAATACATGGCAAATGAAATGGAACTTACCCAAGCCTCTTATGCCAAATTAGAAAGTAATTCTACCAAAATAAGTGTAGAAAGACTTTTCACCATTGCAAAACTATTAGAAACTGATGTTGCGGATATTTTGGAACTTAATAAACAAACTATTTTTAATCAAAATAATACAGGAACTGCTAATGCTTTTGGAAATGTAGAAAACTACCAAGACAACAAAGAAATCTACGAAAAACTTCTCCAATCCAAAGATGAGCAAATTGCTTTACTAAAAAGTCTATTAAGCCAATATATAAAACTCTAATTCTTTTTTAGTGGATATATAGATATTGATTATGAAGTGGTTGCAGAGTAAATAACTCATATTCTCATTACGAATATCCATTAAAAGTATAAAATTACTTAATTATACATAATTTTATATTTTTGCAGTCTAAAATTGATTGATTAACAATGAACTATATTTCGGTAGAAAATCTCACCAAATCATACGGAATAAAAACACTCTTTAAGGACATTACTTTTCACATTAACGAGGGAGATAAAATTGCCATCGTAGCCAAAAATGGAAGTGGAAAATCTACTCTACTAAAAATATTAATGGGTAAAGAAGTTCCTGATTCTGGAAGTATTAGCATTAACAAAGAAATACAAATCGTTCTCTTTGATCAAGAAATATATTTTGACCCAGAAATTACCATCGAGCAGTTTATGATGAGCCTCGATACTCCTCCTATCATAGCTCTGAAAAACTACCATCAAGCTATCATTTCGCAAAATCCTGCCGAGATGGAAAAGGCTATCACTGAAATGGAAACTCTAAAAATATGGGATTTAGAAAACGAAATGAAACAAATCCTTTCCCAATTAAAAATCAATGATTTATCCCTCAAAATGAAAAATTTATCTGGGGGACAAATCAAGCGGGTGGCCTTAGCAAAACTCCTTACCGAAACTCGTGCGGAACACAAACACACTCTACTAATAATGGATGAGCCTACCAACCACCTTGATATTGAAATGGTGGAGTGGTTGGAAAACTATCTATCCAAAGCCAACATAACCCTCCTACTCGTTACTCACGATAGATATTTTCTCGATTCCGTCTGCCAAATTATTTGGGAAATGGAGGATCAAACTCTCTATACCCATCACGGGAGTTATGCCACTTATATAGAAAATAAAATAATCCGTGAAGAAAATCTAAACGCAACAATCGATAAAGCTAACAACCTATACCGTAAGGAATTAGATTGGATAAGACGCCAACCCAAGGCAAGGACCACAAAATCCAAGAGTCGTATAGATGCATTCTACGAAACTGAAAAAATTGCTAAAACGAATACTAAAAAACAAAATCTTGAACTGGATTTTGAAATGAAACGATTAGGCAAAAAGATTTTGGAACTAAAAAATATAAATAAAAGATTTGGAGATAAAATCTTACTAAAAGACTTCTCTTATCAATTTCAAAGAGGTGAAAAAATCGGTATCGTTGGAAAAAATGGTGTTGGTAAATCAACTTTATTAAACATCGTCCAAGGACTTGAACCGAAAGATTCTGGCGAAATAGAAGTTGGAGAAACCATCAAATTCGGATATTTTTCCCAAAAAGGTCTATTTGAAAATGACCAAAGTCTATCCGAAATAAGAGTAATAGACTTCATTAAAGAAATTTCAGAAAACTTTCCATTAGCAAATGGAAAAATCCTATCAGCATCCCAATTTTTGAAACTATTTCTCTTTGACGAACAAATACAATACTCACCGATTGCTAAACTTTCAGGGGGAGAAAAACGCCGTCTGAACCTCATCAAAATGCTATATGAAAACCCTAATTTCTTAATTTTTGATGAACCTACTAACGATTTAGACTTACCTACATTATCCGTTTTAGAAAATTTCTTACTCAATTTTCAAGGATGTCTCATTATTGTTTCTCATGATAGATACTTTATGGATAGAATTATTGATAGAGTTTTGGCTTTTGAAAATGAAGGAAGAATACGAAATTTCACAGGAAATTTTTCTGAATATAGAAGCCAAATACAAGAAGCCAAAAATAGCCAAGAACAAAATAAAAAAGCCGAAAATAAACCAACAAATAGACACGAAACAAAACAAAAGAAGCTAAGCTATAAAGAGCAACGAGAACTAGAGCAAATAGAAAAAGACCTACCAATATTGGAAGAAAAACGAGATGAAATACTTCAACTTCTTAACAATGAGACTGATTACAGCAAGATATCCATCCTATCCACCGAACTAAAAACTCTCTCCGAAAAGATAGAAATAATAGAACTTCGCTGGCTGGAACTCCAAGAGAAATCGTAAAATTGGTATATTGGCAAAAATATCCATCTTTTTTCCGTATTAATCCATTTTTGGTATAGATAAATCTTCTTAACTTTGTACCAACAAAATAAAGTATTAATTTTATGAGACAATTATTAGAATTCGTTGCTGGTAGCCAAAGAGGTTTTATCAACTTCATAAGAGTGGCTATCTTTATAGTAATGGCTTGGATTGGAGGACTTAAAGCATTCCAATATGAAGCTGACGGTATTGTACCTTTCGTTACAAACAGCCCTTTTATGAGTTTTTTCTATCATAATTCTGGTAAAAAAGCTATTGATACAGAGGGAGTAACTGGTGAGCAAAACAAAGGAAAAGAGGTTCCTGAGTATAAGTTACACAAAAATTTAGAAGGAAAAATGGTTGCCAAAAATATTGAGTGGCACAAAGAAAATGGTACTTACCCTTTCTCCTATGGATTAGGAATTATGATTTTCACTATCGGAACACTTACTCTATTAGGTATTTGGGCACCAAAAATAGGTTTTTGGGGTGGGTTACTAACTTTTGGGATGTCTATCGTAACTCTTTCTTTCCTCATAACAACTCCTGAGGTATATGTACCTAACTTAGGTGGAGATATGCCAACTCCTAACTTCGGTTTCCCTTATCTTTCTGGGGCTGGTAGATTGGTACTAAAAGATGTGATAATGATGGCTGGAGGGCTAATAGCAGCTTCCGATTGTGCAAAAAGATTACTTGGTAAATAATCAATAAATTTTTCATCATAACATATATTAAATTTTAATATCCTTGGTGTTTTCATCAAGGATTTTTTTATCTTAATGTTAAAAAATTATTATATTTGTCATAATATACATACACACACTATGACGACTAAAATATTTTTGGAGAAAATAAAAATTTATGCCCATCATGGAGTGCTTTATGAGGAACAAAAAATCGGTACTTACTACCTCATAGATGTAGAAATACACACTGATTTCTCAAAAGCAATGCTTTCTGATGATATTAATGATACCATTTCCTATGCAGATATTAACGATATTATTCATCAAGAAATGGCTATTCCCTCTCTCTTATTAGAAAGAGTAGCTGGTAGAATCATCCACCACATACAGCAGAATTTTTCTAATATTTCATATATTAAACTGAAAATTACAAAAACTAACCCACCAATGAAAGGCGAAATGAAAGGAGCTGGTATTGAAGTGGAACATTATAACTAAAAATAATATTAGAAAATTTTAAACAATCGGTATTTAATTTTTAATTTAAATTAAAATATTATATCTAAAAAAATCTTATTTTTGTAGTCATTAATTTAATTAAAAGAAAAAAATGAAAGTTTTAATCGTAGGAAATGGAGGTAGAGAATCTGCAATCGCCCAGAAATTAGTCTCTGACAGCAGACCAGTAGAATTATTTTTTGCAAGTGGTAATGCCACAACCGAATCTTTGGGAAAAAATATCCCTTTTGATGGTATCAAAGAACTAAAAAATTTTGCTCTTGACAACCACATAGACCTAACTATTGTAGGTCCCGAAGCTCCACTTGTAGATGGTATCGTAGAAGAGTTCAAAGGTGCAGGACTGAAAATTTTTGGTGCTAAATATCGTGCCGCCCAACTAGAAGGAAATAAGGCATTTTCTAAAAAATTTATGCAGGACCATAATGTAAAAACTGCTACCGCAAAAGTCTTTGATTCCTATGTAGAGGCTGTAGAATATTTAGACTCCAAAACATTTCCTATCGTAGTAAAAGCAAGCGGATTAGCAGGTGGAAAAGGTGTTGTGATTTGCGAAAATAAAAATATCGCCAAAGAAACTCTATATTCCTTTATGATTAATAGAATCCACGGTGATTCTGGTATCAGAGTTGTAATAGAGGATTATCTCATCGGCTTTGAAGCGTCTATAATTGCTTTTTCTAATGGTAAAGAATTTTTCCCTTGCCTACCAGCAAAAGATTACAAAAAAGTAGGTAATGGAGATACAGGACTCAATACAGGAGGTATGGGAAATGTATGCCCAAGCCCCGAATTTACCCAAGAACATTTTGAAGATTTCAAAAAAAATATCCTCAATCCTACCCTAAAAGGGTTAAAAGAGGAAGGATTGGAGTTCCAAGGTGTTATTTTCTTTGGTTTGATGGTAACTGCCGATGGAACCT
>CAKAOY010000072.1 GCA_916710115.1 uncultured Bergeyella sp. | reverse complement strand
TTCTAAGGTAGGTTTGGTATCTATGGGAGCGGTTTGGTTCCAGTCGGCACCATTTTTAGGGTCTATATTTCCTTCAAAATATTCTTTTTCGCTCAATAAATTCAGTTTAGATTTCCCAAAACGAACAAGATTCACGAGTTCTTCATAACGACCTCGTGCATTGTCTGTATCTTTTAGGTTATTGCTGGCTTTTTTGCGGTTGGTACGGGTGTAGCCATCATTAGAGAAGTCTATGAATTTCACTACCTCGTCGGCGTGGTGTTTCTCTCCTACCTTAAAAACATAGATATTCGTCTGAACGCTAGATTTCCCAATGAATAAATCTATTGGCATTTTAATACTTGCCAAAAGTGTATGATTTTGCAATATGCGTTGGTTGATTTCCTTTGCTTTTCCGCTCCCTGCGGAGTTTTGTATAATGATAGCGGCGTAGCCTTTATTCATCATATCAAGAGCTGTCTCCACAAAGTTCATTCCGTTACCCGTAGCAGAATAAGGAGGGTTTAGCACAAAGGCATCGGCAGGGAATTTGTCTTGTGTATTTCCAAAACCGTAATTTCCGTCAAAATCAACAAGAGAGTCCTTATTAATGATGTTGGAGCTACCATCTCCCATCATAATCATATTAAGGATAGCAAGCATATACACACTGGAAAGTAGCTCCAAGCCCAATAACTGCTTGGCTTTAATGTGGGCTTCTTTTACTCTTAATTCTTCAGGAGAGTGGATATTTTCTTTGGCGTCTTTGAGCATTTCATTCATCGCTGCAACGAGCAAACCTGCTGACCCCGTAGCAAAATCCCAAACAAAGCTGTCTTTATTTACCCTTGCCAACTTTACAAGTAAAGTAGCAACATAGGAAGGTGTAAGCACTACATCATTCAGTTTATCTTGGGAAAAACCGAGCCAAGAATACATTTCATTAAATAACTTGCCTGTAAAATCGGTAGTCAAACCAATTTTGTAATAAATTCCTAAATCATCTACTATCTTAGTGAAAACTCTTTTGAGCTGACTTTCTCCATTGTGTGGTTTATTGATATTCTCCGTAAGAAGTGTATTAGAAAGTGTTCTGATGATGAGGGCTTTTTTGTCTTTTTGTAAATGTTTTTCTTCAAAAAAAGCTTCTATCTTACGAATAATAATATCTCCATCGCGACTGCCTATTTCAGTAGAAGATTTCAATTCTTCTTTTTCTAATGGTTTTACTTTCCCAGCAACACCAATTGTAGCAATGATAGAAGCCGCTACAAGATACACGCGGTCATTCTCTCCTAAACCTTTTTCTGTTTGATAAATATCATTATTAAGCTTAATAAGACTGGTATCAATTTCTCTTTCACGCTTTTCTTTTATTCTTTCTAATTCTTCTTGAGAAAGCGTTAAATCTTTAACTTTAGTAATGAAACTATCAAAGTTTTCTTTGGCTAAGAATGAAAAATCAGTGAAATTCTCGACTTTCTGCCCTATCCCTAAATTAGATTTAGAAACATAATATACTCCTATTTGATGTCTAATATTCCCTTTCTCATCTTTTTCTCCCGTCATACCAATAGCAATAATATCAGTATAACTCGTATGATGTAATAAAGCATTAGCATAATGTACCGCACCATTCACAGCATAACTGTTGATATGCTTAAAATTAGATTCATTTTTAGCTGTACGATTATCTACATTTCCATCTTTATCTAATTTTACAAGGGCGTCTTTTTTACCTTTATACTCAATTAAAACAGGAAATTTTTCTCCATATTGATTTTCTAACAGCAATTTAGCATCAGGGCGATTTCCTCCTGTTCCTCCACTTTTAGAAAAATAATACATTAGAGCTTTGTCTATCTCATCATTAAGAGGTTCTTGCTCTAATTTATAATCTAATCCATAACTTCTAAGCCAACCATTTGCTAAATCAGCGATATTAGGCTCTATTGATTGTGTTGTTTTCTTTGCCATAAATAAAAATATTAAAAAAATGAGGTAACAAAGTATTCATCACCTCATTCTATTCTTATAAATTTTTTATCTTCTCTTCTAAAATTGCGATTTTTTCTTGAGCATCTTTTTGCTTCTTGCGTTCATTTTCTACAATTTCAGGTTTCGCATTAGCTACAAATTTCTCATTGCTGAGCTTTTTCTCCACCGATACCAAGAAGCCTTTCAGATATTTAATTTCCTCTTCTGTTTTTTTCTTCTCTTTGGCTAAATCAAGGTTCTCGCTGAGCGGTATAGATATTTCCGTAGCACCAACCAAGAATGTAAAGCTTGGTTTATCGGTCTTTTCAGCAAAATGCACTTCAGAAACATTGGCTAACTTCCTTACCACAGCTTCGTTAATGAAAGCAGTAGCATTAGTAAATAGTTCTACACTTTCCCTTGGTGAGATTCCCTTGCTTTGTCGATAATTTCTTACTCCAGAGATGAGTTCTTTCGCAAAATCAAAGTTCTTGATAGTTTCCTCATTAAAGTCATCAGCCTTTTTTTGTTGAGCAATTACTAATGCTTCTTCTTTGCTTCTCTCCGCGATGTTCTGCCAAAGTTCCTCTGTAAGGAATGGCATAAATGGGTGAAGAAGTTTCATCAATTCTTCAAAGAATGCGATGGTTTTTTGATAAACTTCTGTAGATATAGCCTCTCCGTAGTTTGGTTTTATTGCCTCTAAATACCAAGCACAGAAATCGTCCCAAATAAGTTTATAAATCAAATGCAAGGCATCGGAAATTCTGAACTTATCAAACTGCTCAGAAATCTCCACAATAGTTTTGTTAAGCTGATTTTCAAACCAATTAATTGTTTCTTGCTCTGCAGGAGAAATTGCTTTTTCTTCCTTGTTCCAACCTTGTATCAATCGGAATGCATTCCATATTTTCGTGGCAAAATTTCGCCCTTGCAACATCAAATCTTCATCAAAAAGAAGATCATTTCCTGCTGCTGAACTCAATAAAATTCCTACACGAACGCCATCAGCTCCATATTTATCCATCAATTCAATCGGGTCTGGTGAATTACCAAGAGATTTAGACATTTTTCGGCGTTGTTTATCTCTTACTATCCCCGTAAAATACACATTTTTGAACGGAACTTGTCCTTTCCATTCTAATCCTGCCATAATCATACGAGCCACCCAGAAAAAGATAATATCAGGTCCCGTAACAAGGTCAGCCGTAGGATAGTAATAATTTATGTCTTCATTTTCTGGTGCTGAAAGCCCATCAAAAACAGACATTGGCCATAACCAAGAGGAGAACCAAGTATCCAGAGCATCTTCATCTTGGCGAAGGTCAACTATTTCTAAATGAGGGTTTTGAGCTTTCTCTTTTGCTAAAATGAGAGCTTGTTCTATGTTTTCAGCGACTACAAAATCATGCTCTCCCTCTCCGTAGTAGTATGCAGGGATTTGTTGCCCCCACCACAATTGGCGAGAAATATTCCAATCACGGATATTCTCCATCCAATGTTTATAAGTATTCTTAAATTTCTCTGGATAGAATTTAATTTCATCATTCATCACCACTTCCAAGGCAGGTTGGGCTATCTCTGACATTTTGAGGAACCATTGTTGGGATATTTTTGGTTCAATCACTGCTCCCGTTCTCTCGGAAGTTCCTACTTTATTGACATAATCTTCAGCTTTGAGCAAAAGATTTTTTTCTTCTAATTCTTTGGCAATGGCTTTTCTTACCTCAAATCTATTCTTTCCTGCATAATGAAGTCCATGCTCATTCAGATTCGCATCATCATCAAGGATATCTATCATCGGTAAATTATGTTTTTGACCAATTTCATAATCATTTACATCGTGGGCAGGAGTGATTTTTAACGCTCCTGTTCCGAACTCTATATCCACATAATCATCTTCAATGATAGGAATTATACGATTTACAATAGGGACAATCACTTTTTTCCCTTTCAAATGAGTGTATCTCTCATCATTAGGATTGATGCAAATCGCCACATCACCGAAAATAGTTTCTGGACGGGTTGTTGCCACCGTAAGGAATTCTTCTGTCCCTTCTATTTGATATTTTAAGTAGTAAAGTTTTCCATTTTGCTCTTTGAAAATAACTTCTTCATCAGAAATATTAGTTTTCGCTTCGGGGTCCCAATTGACCATTCTGTAACCACGGTAAATCAGCCCTTTATTATACAAATCAACGAAAGATTTTATCACTTGTTGGCTCAATTTCGGCTCCATGGTAAAGCGTGTCCTATCCCAATCACAAGAGCACCCTAATTTTTTAAGCTGCTCCAAGATTGTTCCTCCATATTTATGAGTCCAATCCCAAGCGTGTTTTAAGAATTCTTCTCTGCTAATGTCAGATTTATTAATCCCTTCAGATTTCAATTTAGCAACGACCTTAGCTTCCGTCGCAATAGAAGCGTGGTCTGTCCCTGGAACCCAACAAGCATTAAATCCATTCATTCTTGCCCTTCTCACTAAAACATCTTGAATAGTATTATTCAACATATGCCCCATATGCAAAATTCCTGTAACATTTGGTGGAGGAATCACCACAGTATATGCTGGTTTTTCATTCGGTTCTGAATGGAAATATTTATTTTCTAACCAGTAATTATACCATTTTTGCTCTGTATCTTGTGGATTATATTTTTCTGAGATTTGCATTATCTTAATTTATTTAGGTTTGACACTTTAGTTTGCAAAAATAAATATTTTTGATTACATAACGAAAATTAACTTCTCTTTACAGAGCTATTTTCTTAATTTTATTATAAAATCATAAATAAGTTAGTTCCATTAAAATTTTATCTTTAAATTTGCTATATAATTTAAATCTAAAAAATCAATTTTACAATGAAAAAAATACTTTTAGGACTTGTATTCGTCGGATTCGCAGGGGTTGCTTCAGCACAGACTATTAATTTTAACACTACGACTATTGATTATGGGACTATCAAAAAAGGGAGTGATGGAAACAAAGAATTTATTGTAAAAAACATAGGAAAAAAACCGCTCATTATCAGCAATGTAAAACCTAGTTGTGGTTGTACTAGTCCATCTTGGACAAGAGAACCAATTGCACCAGGAAAAACGGGAAAGATATCCGTGCATTACAATACAAACTTAGTAAATCCTTTTATGAAAAATATTGAGGTATATTCTAATGACCCTGAAAATAGTAGAACCATACTCTATATTAAGGGAAATGTAGTAAATTAATTTTGTCAATAAATAACAAAGACTACCCTAAAAAGGGGTAGTCTTTTGTATTGATTATAGTGAATAATTTGGTGCTTCTTGAGTGATAATTACATCGTGAGGATGAGATTCCTTCAGACCACTACCTGTGATTTTTACCATCTTAGAATCTGTTTGTAAAGATTGTATATCTGGCGTTCCACAGTATCCCATACCAGCACGAATACCACCAACTAACTGAAATACAACATCTTCTAGCTTGCCTTTATATGGAACTCTACCTTCTATTCCTTCTGGTACAAATTTTTTAGCCTCTGCTTGGAAATATCTCTCCTTACCCCCTCTCTTCATTGCAGCAAGACTTCCCATACCTTGATAGGACTTGAATTTTCTACCTTGAAAAATAATCTCATCACCAGGGGCTTCGTCTGTACCTGCAAATAATGAACCCAACATCACAGCATTTGCTCCCGATGCTATAGCCTTCACTATATCGCCAGAAAGTTTAATACCTCCATCTGCTATTACTGATACATTTCTACTTTTAGCATATTCATATACATTATATATCGCTGATAACTGAGGTACCCCTACCCCTGCCACTACTCTTGTAGTACAAATAGAACCTGGCCCGATACCTACTTTCAATACATTGGCTCCAGCATCAATTAGGTCTTTTGCAGCTTCTGCAGTTACGATATTCCCCCCTACGATATCTAAATCTGGAAATTCTCTGCATATTTCTCTAATTTTCTCTATCACACCTTTGGAATGTCCGTGAGCGGAATCAATTGTAATAATATCCACCCCTGCATTTACGAGTGCAGATACTCTATCCATTGTATCAACACCTATACCTACACCTGCCCCTACGATAAGTCGTCCATTTTTATCTTTATTGGCATTGGGATATTCTAATTGATTATCAATATCTTTAATGGTGATAAGTCCTACTAATCTATATTTTTCATCAACGATAGGGAGTTTTTCTACTCTATTCGTCAATAAAATTTCTTTTGCTGTTTCTAAGGTTGTATTAAGATCCGAAGTGATTAGATTTTCC
>CAKAOY010000071.1 GCA_916710115.1 uncultured Bergeyella sp. | reverse complement strand
CGCCGGCACCTCTTGCTCCGTAACCTAAGCTTGGTGGAATTAAGAATGTAGCCTCATCACCCTCTTCAAGGAGTAAAAGCCCCTCGTCCCAACCACGGATTACTTGTCCAATACCCACATTAAACTCTATTGGTTCTCCCCTTTTGAATGAGTTATCAAACTCTACTCCATTTGTCAATCTACCTGCATAATGTACTGAAACTACATTTCCGCCTTGTGGTTTTTTGCCGTTTCCTTTCTTTGTTATTTTATAATAAAGCCCTGAAGGTGTTACCTCCATTCCATTTTTTAGTTCTTCCAACTGCTTCAAAGCTTGTTCTTCTTGTTTTTTGATATATAATTTATTATTCTCTTCTATTTTATCTTTTCCTTCAGAGAATACTTTTCCAGCATCATAATTTTTGTATTCATCTCCTTTGGAGAATACTGATACTTTTTCGAGAACTACATTTTCTTTTGGTCTATCATTCATACCTTTTTCTACATTAGCAATAGTCTCGATTACTTCTTCACCAGAAACCACTTTACCGAAAATAGTATGTCTTCCATCTAACCAAGGTGTAGCTACTTCCGTGATAAAAAATTGAGAACCGTTGGTATTCGGACCAGAATTTGCCATTGAAAGAATTCCCTTTCCTGAGTGTTTTAGGTCGTTTTTCTCATCTGCGAATTTATATCCTGGGTCTCCCATACCTGTTCCTTCTGGGTCTCCTCCTTGAATCATAAAATCTTTAATCACTCTGTGGAAAATAGTACCATCATAAAAAGGAACTCCTTTTGCTTTGGTATTATTCGGAATTTTTCCCTCTGCCAATCCAATAAAATTAGCAACAGTAACAGGAGATTTTTTATCCTCAAACTTCACAAGCATATTTCCTTTACTTGTCTGTAAATTTGCATATAGCCCATTATCTAGGCTATTAAATAATTCTTTGTCTATATTCATCTTTTTATACATTGAAGTGCAACTCACCAAAGAGGCGATTGTTGCAGTGGTTAATATTCTTTTTACGAGCATATTTATTTTAATTTTAATCTTATTATTAGGGGTAAATCATTAGGTATTTTATCCCCATCGCCATTCTTCCCATAGGCCAATGCAGATGGCACCAACAACACTACCTCTTCATTCTTTTTCATATACTGCAAGGCATCTTCTACGGCAACCAGCTCATGAATTTCGGCTGGATATTTATGTTCTACCATTGTAGGATTTTGGTAGATTAAAGTTTCATTCATATCATACAAGAAATATTCGTAGCTAAGAGGCTTTTCCTCATTTTTCCCTCGCGGATTAAAATCTATACTTGCCCAATAGTTCATTTTTGTATTAAAAAACCTTTTTTGGGGATGTTGCTTCAGCCAATTTTGAATAAACTCTCTCTCTTGTTGATTTCGATTTTTATTAATCTTTATTGATGCATCTAAATTCTCCTTTTCCTGATTGCTATACCCTACAGGAGCATATACCACCTGCTTTTGGCAGGCCATCAAGGAAAAAAATGCTAATAATAAAAACTGTTTTTTCACCCAGCGAAAATAAGAATAATTATTTTAATAGCCAAAATTCCTTTCCCAAATTGGGTAAAACCAAAACCACTCTACAAAAACGAAGAGTGATTTGATTAAATGTAAAATACGAATATATTATAAACTTTCTAAGTAAGATTCCGTCATTTCCATATTATGATATACATTTTGTACATCATCATCTTCCTCAAAACGCTCCAACATTTTCATATTAATCTTGAATTGCTCTTCACTCACCTCTTTTGTGTTATTCGGGATTCTCTGTAATTCTGCAGATTTCACCTCTATTTTCAATTCATCTAATTTATGAGAAAGAGACCCAAAATCCTCAAAAGCAGTAGTAATCATTACTTCTTCATCATCGCTATCTATTTCCTCTGCTCCGCCATCTATCATTTCCATTTCAAACTCATCCCATTCCATTTTTATTTGATTTCTATCAATTGTGAAGATTCCTTTTCTATCAAAGATAAAGGCAAGTTCTCCATTTTTCCCCAAATTACCATCAAATTTATTAAAAATGGCTCTCACATTAGCAACCGTTCTGGTTGGATTATTCGTAGTACATTCTACAAAAAATGCCACACCTCCTTGTCCATATCCTTCGTAAGTAATTTCATCGTATTGTTCTGCATCAGCTCCTGAAGCCTTTTTAATAGCTCTTTCCACATTATCTTTTGGCATATTGGCACCTTTGGCATTTTGGATACATCTACGGAGTGCAGGGTTAGACTCTGGATCTGGCCCTCCTGCTTTTACTGCAATTGCAATATCTTTTCCTATTTTAGAAAAAGTTTTTGCCATTTTGTCCCATCTTGCCATTTTAGAGGCTTTTCTATATTCAAATGCTCTTCCCATTTTATGATTTTTATTGAAATTATTCTATTTGCAAAAATAGTAAAATAAAATAAAAACGCCCTCATCTGAGAGCGTTTTTTTATACAGAAAACTCAATTATTTTCTTTTTTTAGAAACTTTTTTAACTGGTTTTTGAACATCAGATTTTGGAAGAGCATCAAATTCTGCTCCTGCCTTATGTTCTACAACAACTTTTCTATCAGCCTCTCTCTCTGCATTTGTAGCAGTTGCAGGGTATTTAGCATCTTTTGAACCTACTCCTGTAGATTTCAACTGATTTACAGAAACACCTCTTTCTTCAAGAGCTTTCACTACTGCTGCTGCTCTTTCTTTAGAAAGTTTCAAGTTGTAGTTTTCATTACCTTTAATATCTGTATGCCCCACGATTACGAAAGTGGCACCATTAGAAGCTTTAATAACTTTCGCAGCCTCATCTAATTTAGCATTAGATTGAGCGTTAATAGTAGCTCTATTAAAATCAAAGAAGATATCTTTCAATACCGCTGTCGTATCTTGTGCGTAGATTTCAGGAGTTTTAGGACAACCATCTAACTCTCTAAGACCTGCTACATTTGGACATTTATCATCTTTATCAAGAATACCATCTCCATCTGTGTCTGGCCAAGGGCAACCTCCGTTTTCTGCTGGACCTGCTACCTCTGGACATTTATCTACATTATCAAGAACACCATCATTGTCAGCATCTCCCCAAGGGCAACCTCCGTTTTCTGCTGGACCTGCCACCTCTGGACATTTATCTTCTTTATCAGCGATACCATCTCCATCTGTATCTGGGCAACCATTAAATTGAGCTAGACCATATACTTCAGGACATTCGTCATCTTTATCAAGGATTCCATCTTTATCTTTATCATTATTTCCAAATCTGAAATTCAATGAAGCAGAAGCTTGCCAGAAGTTAGCTAATCTTGTTTTTTCGCTTGGTGTAGCTACATAATCTCCTTGCACTCCGAAACCGAAGTTTTCAGTTAACCAAATATTTGCACCAAGACCAGATGCTACTGTGAAATGATCTGCTTTGATTCTTCTTGGGTTGATATTAGTACCTAACGCAGAATAATCGTGTCTTAGATAGTTTGCACCTACTCTTACATATGGGTCAAACCAAAGATTTTCGTTTCCTAAAAGACCTGCGATTTTCAATTGAAGACCAAGCCCTGTTTGTAGGAAAAACTCTTTACCCATTCCAACTACTTGATTATCTACATTACCAACTGTTGTTTGCCAATCGATAACGAAAGATCTGTTTAAGTTTCTTGCCACAGTCAATTTAGAAAGTGGTGGTGTAATAGTAAAGTTATTTACATTGTACAATTCTTTGCTACTGAATGCGTTTTCAAGAACTCTACCTACTTTACCAACTGCGTGGTGATTCACTCCGTGAGCCCCTACTCCTATTAACCATTTGTTAGAAGTAGTTTGAGCAAATGCAGTAGAAGCCAATGCTAATGCTAATACTGAAGCTCCTAATTTTAGATTTTTCATAGAATTAAATGATTAAATATTTGTGCAAATTAACTACTTTTTTTTTGAAATATACAATTTTTTTTGATTTTTTTTTACTTTAATTTTATTAGCCTATCTAAATTTCGCTTATTTTCTCTATCTTTTATAGTCTCTCTCTTATCAAAAAGTTTCTTTCCTCTGGCTAATGCTATTATTAATTTGGCTTTTCCTCTACTATTAATATATAATTTAAGAGGGACGATTGTTATCCCAACATCTTTGGTTTTCTTCTCCCACTTTATCAATTCTCTTTTATGAAGAAGTAACTTTCTTTCTCGCTTAATTTTATGATTATAAAAAGTACCCAATTTATACTCATCTATCATCATATTAATAACATACAATTCTCCGTCAATAAATTGACAAAAAGACTCAGTGATAGACGCCTTAGACGACCTTAGTGATTTTATTTCTGTACCTGTAAGCACGATACCCGCCTCTACATCTTCCAAGATTTCGTATTCAAATCTCGCCCGTTTATTTTGTATCGTTACACTTTTTTCTATTTTCATACCCTATAATATTTTAGCCCAAATGCAAATTATCTATCAACCTCACGCCATCTACCCATACCGCAATGAAAGCTCTATATTTATTATCATTCTCAAAATGAACTACTTCCTTTAAGCTACCTTCATCAGCTATGGAAATATATTCTAAATCATAATCAGGTAATTCCTCATATCGATGTTGCACAAGAAGCTTTATTTCCGCAGGAGTTTTCCCTTCCTTATACAAATCATTCGCCATCAGAAGAGATTGATATATAAGACTCGCCTCTTCTCTTCTATCTTCTGTCAGTCTCTGATTACGAGAACTCATCGCTAAACCATTTTCGGCACGAACAATCGGGATACCTTTGATAGTAATTGGCAAATCTAATTTTTCTACTAATTTTTTGATAATCACCAACTGCTGGAAATCCTTCTCTCCAAAATATGCATTATCAGGTCTCACTTGACGAAACAATTCCTCAACTACTGTACCTACTCCATCAAAATGTCCTGCTCGAGATGCCCCTTCCATTTCTTTATCAAGCCCCTCAAAATCATAAGTTTTACTTACCACTTCGCTTGGGTATATATCCTCAATTTTTGGTAAATAAACCACATCTACATTTCCATTTTCAGTCAAAAGTTCAATATCCTTATCTATTGTTCTTGGATATTTTTCTAAATCTTCGGTATTATTAAATTGTGTCGGATTCACAAAAATAGAAGACACTACTATATCATTCTCCTCCCTTGCATACTGATACAGAGAGAGATGCCCTTGATGCAAAGCCCCCATAGTAGGAGCAAAACCTATCGTAAGTCCCGCATTTTTCTTCTCAGTGATATATGCTTCTAATTCAGATTTATTTGCTAAAACTTTCATATAATTTTTTAACAAAATTAATCATTTAAAATGAATTTTTAAAAATTTCAGCAATAAAATTCAGATTTAACAAACAAAAAAAGACACTTTACCACAACGAAAAAAAATAAATATACATTATAGTATAGCTATATTTTTGCACCAATAAGCTTCCATTATATATTTATCCTCATTGATTTAAAAAACAAAACAATTAACTCACAAATCTATGTATATCAATACTTAACGAATATTCCCCCGTTACGAAATACTTCTCAAAAATTATAAAACCATCTAAAAAAATGAAGGCTCAGATTATTTTTAAATATTTTTATTGCTATTTAATAGATTTTTTTTATATTTGTCAATCATAAATTTTCAAATAAAATACTAAAAATATTATGAATCTTCACGAATATCAATCAAAAGAGATTTTGGCTAAATATGGCGTTGCAACTCAACGAGGAATTTTAGCAAATAATGTAGAAGAAGCTGTGGCTGCAGCAGAAAAACTTACTTCCGAAACCGGCACGCAAGGTTGGGTTGTAAAAGCACAAGTTCATGCTGGTGGTAGAGGAAAAGGTGGCGGTGTAAAGTTTTCTCCAAATATGGAAAAACTCAAAGAGAACGCACAAAACATAATTGGTATGCGTCTTGTAACGCCTCAAACTTCTGCCGAAGGAAAATTAGTTAATTCCGTACTAATTGCTGAGGATGTATATTATCCTGGTGAAAACGAAACTAAGGAATTCTATGTATCTATCTTACTTGATAGAGCACAAGGAAAAAACACTATCGTATATTCTACCGAAGGAGGTATGGACATTGAGCAAGTAGCAGAAGAAACGCCTCACCTTATACACAAAGAAACTATTGACCCACAACTTGGGCTTCAGGGATTCCAAGCAAGAAAAATCGCTTTTAATCTTGGATTATCTGGAAACGCATTCAAAGAATTTAC
>CAKAOY010000070.1 GCA_916710115.1 uncultured Bergeyella sp. | reverse complement strand
TTTTGAGGTAGGTTATGAGCCTGAATTCTCAATTGATTTGGCAAAATATGAAGCTACACTTTATAAGGTGGATGCATCTGATAAAGAGGTGAATAAGAGTATAGAAAATATGCAAAGAAGATTTGCAGATAGAGTAGAGGAAGAAAAAATTGGAGAGGAATCTTTTATTTCTGTACAAGTTTCTCAAATTGTAGAAGAAAATGCAGAAGGAGAGCATCATCATCATCCAAAATTTGTAACAATTTCTAAAGAGCAAAATGAGGCTTTTGAATTGGTGAAAAATTTGAAAAAAGATGAGTCTCTTAAGTTGAAGAAAAATGAATTAGCTGAAAAAGAAGAACTTGCTAAGCAATTGAATTTCTCTAAAGAGGAAGTAGAGCACCTACATCACGAAGAATTAGAGGTGAAAGTATCGGAAATATACAAACTTAATCTCCACGAGCTTAACCAAGAGCTTTTTGATAAAGTGTATGGTAAAGATGTTGTGAAGTCCGAAGAGGAATTGAAAAATAAAGTGAAAACTGAGCTAGATGAGTATTTCCAACAAAATGCAGATGTATATTTTGTAAATAAAGTATTAGAACAAATCACTGAGAAACAAGAAGTTAAACTTCCTGAGGAGTTTTTGGTGAAATGGTTATTATTCTCTAACCAGAATATTCAGTCTGAGGAGCAAGCAAAAGAAATCTTAGAAAATGAGAAAAAACAGATTAAATATCAAATAATTGAGTCTAAACTTATCAGTGAAAATGATGTAAAGATAGACTATAGTGATATCTTAGAACATTCTATTCAATTAGTGAAAAATCAATTGGCAATCTACGGAATTCACCATCTTTCTGATGAAGAAATTCAGAAATATGCTGTAGAATCACTAAAAGATGAAAACCAGATTAGACAGATTTCTTCTGAGGTAGCAATGGCTAAATTGAAAGATGTAATCTTAGAAAAAGCTACTAAAAAAGAAGCGAAAATATCTCACGATGAGTTTCTTGAAGAAATTAAAAAATAATATTAAATAGTAGTATTTATAGGTTTAGAGGCTGAGAATTTTAATATTTTCAGCCTTATTTTATTGTAATAAAAAATCCCAATATTTTTCGTAAAGTACTATAAATCAACTATATTAACTTAATATAAATTAAAATTTTAATTGTTAGATGTTGATTTTCAATTGTTTAACTTTTAATATAAAAAATATATTAGGAAGTCTGAAAAAAATACCCTTATCTTTGTAAAAAATTTGAAAATATGATAAGTAAAAAAGTAAGCGATTTAATTAATAGCCAAATAGCAAAAGAACAATATTCGGCTCAGTATTATTTAGCAATGGCAGCTTGGTTCTACAAGCAAGATTTAGATGGTATAGCAAACTATTTTCGTGTTCAGGCAAAGGAAGAATTACAGCACGGTGAAAAAATGTTTGATTATTTAAAAGATGTAGGAGGTGAAATAGTTATTGAAGCTCTAGCTCAGCCTCCGTATGATTTTAAAGATGCAATTGATGTGTTTGAAAGAGCATTGGAACATGAGGTTTATGTAACAAAATCTATCAATTCAATTGTAAAAGCAGCTGATGAGGAAGATGATTATGCTACTAAGGCATTCTTACAATGGTTTGTAAATGAGCAAGTTGAAGAAGAAGCTAATGCAAGCCAATATCTAGCAAAAATGAAGAGAGTAAATGATAACCCATCTGCGTTATACTTATTTGACCAAGAATTGGCTCAGAGAGTATTAGCAACAGAGGAATAGGATATTCACTTAATAGTATTATTGGAGTGATAATGAGAAAAAATTAAGGTTTAATTTTTTTAATTTCATTTTTCTAAATTCTGCCCCATGAAAACTTTCGTAGGGCAGTTTTGTTTTTTATATTTGATAAAAGAAAGCTATTTTTTTGAGTGTTTTTGATACTTAATTTTGTATATTTGCCCTATAAAACTTTATTGAAATGTTACAGGTTAATTTTTTAAAAGAAAATAGAGAGCAGGTGCTTGCCGGTCTTAAAAAAAGAAATTTCAAGCAAATGGAGTTGGTAGACGAGGCTATTAGTCTTGATGAGGAGCGAAAAAAACTCCAATTTGAGTTGGATAATCTCAATGCTGAAAAAAATAAAATTTCAAAAGAAATTGGTTTACTTTTGAAAGAAGGGAAAAAAGAAGAGGCTGAAGCTGTGAAAATAAAGACATCAGAGTATGCGGGAAGGATTAAAGAATTAGAAATATTAAAGCCGGAAACGGAAAGGAAATTGCAAAATGTATTGTATCTTATTCCGAATATTCCGTATGAATTAGTAAAAGAAGGAACGACAGCTGATGATAATGAAATAATCTATCAATCTTGTGAGGTACAAGGTCTCGGCGATGGATATTTACCTCATTGGGAATTAGCGAGCAAGTATAGTTTAATTGATTTTGAACTTGGTGTAAAAATTACGGGTGCAGGTTTTCCGGTGTATTTGGGGAAAGGAGCTAGGTTACAGAGGGCATTGGTGCAATATTTCTTGGATAAAAATACAGAAGCAGGGTATTTGGAGGTAAATCCTCCTCATGTAGTCAATGAGGCGTCAGGTTATGGAACGGGACAGCTTCCTGATAAAGAGGGACAAATGTATTATATAAATGAAGATAATTTATATTTGATACCGACAGCGGAGGTGTCTGTTACCAATATTTATCGAGATGTTATCTTAGAAGAAAAAGATTTACCAATTAAGAATACAGCGTTCTCTCAATGCTATAGACGAGAGGCAGGAAGTTACGGTGCTCATGTAAGAGGATTGAATAGACTTCATCAATTTGAAAAAGTAGAAATAGTAAGGCTTGAGAAACCCGAAAATTCTTATGAGGCATTGGAGGAAATGGTTCAACATGTGAAGTCTATCCTTGAAGATTTGGAACTTCCATACCGAATTTTGAGACTTTGTGGAGGAGATTTAGGCTTTACATCGGCAATGACTTATGATTTTGAGGTGTGGAGTGCAGCACAAGAAAAATGGTTGGAGGTGTCTTCCGTATCCAACTTTGAAACTTTCCAAGCAAATAGATTAAAATGTAGATATAAGGCTGATGGAAAACCTCAATTGGTGCATTCTCTCAATGGTTCGTCTATGGCGTTACCAAGAATAATGGCGGCATTAATGGAGAATAATCAAACGCCTGAGGGAATCAAATTGCCGAAAAAGATTGTAGAATATACAGGTTTTGAAGTAATTAATTAATAAAATAATAACTTAAAAAGGAAGATGGAAAACATATAATATGCTTTTCATCTTTTTTATTGATTGTGAAAAAAATGAGATTACCTTTTGTGTCTAAAACAGCTTCTGTACTGATATGTATAATAACGCTCGGGTATTTAGTGATTTTGGGGCATACAGTATTATCCCCGCTATTTTTTGCTTTTTTGATGGCAGTTCTTTTTACACCATTTGCTAATTTATTAGAACAAAAATTAAGGTTTCCGAGAGGATTATCTACGATATTTTCATTTTTATTGCTAGTGATTTGTTTGGTGGGAGTATTTTATTTTTTCATAACACAATCTCAACATTTTGCGGATGACTTACCGAAATTAAGAATACAGATAATGGATGTTGTTGAGAGAGGTTATCTTAGTATTACGCAGGAGATGAATATAGAACTTTCTCAACAGATGGATTTTCTACAAAAGGGATTGGATAAACTTTTGGGGTCTTCGGGTGAGATTTTAGGATTTACATTATCTATTTTTTCCTCTACAGGCTTGTTTCTAATATATAGTATGTTGTTTTTTATCTTTATATTGAATTATAGGAGGCTGCTGTACAAGTTTGCAATTGATGTGTTTGATGAAAAGCATAGACCAAAAGTTGAGAAAATAATCATGAAGATTCAGAAGATTATTAAACAATATATTATTGGTTTATTGTTGCAATTTATACTTGTTGGGGGGATTGTTTCGGCATTTTTATTCGTTTTAGGAATAAAATATGCATTGTTTTTTGGTATGCTCACGGGGTTGCTTAATGTTATACCTTATCTTGGAATTGCTTTTTCAGGGGGTATGACTATAGTATTTGCGTGGGCTACTAATGGAGTAGATTTATCGATAGTTGTTATGATAGGTTATGTTGTAATTCACATTATAGATGCTAATATTATTTTACCATTTGTCGTGGGCTCCAAAGTGAAGATTAACGCTTTGTTTTCGTTCTTGGGTCTTATCATTGGCGAAAAAATGTGGGGAATATCAGGAATGTTTTTCTCTATTCCATTTTTGGCAATTTTGAAAATTATATTTGAGAATATAGACGGTTTAGAGGCATGGGGACAAATCATTGGCTATGAAATATCACCAAGAAAGCAAAAGAAAAAATACCAGATTACCAAAAATATTGTTTTGGAGGAATTGGATTAAGGATATTTTGAAAGAGATTTTATTAAAAAATAATCAAAAATTTGTTTTTTTAGAATAAAAACAATACCTTTGCAAAAGAAATGAGATGTAAGATATGTTAATAGTTCAAGTAAAAGACGGAGAATCTATCGATAGAGCTCTCAAAAAGTACAAAAGAAAATTTGATAAAACTGGTGTTGTGAAACAATTAAGAGCAAGACAACAATTTATTAAACCTTCTGTTATTTTAAGACAGGGTAAAATTAGAGCTGCTCACAAACAAAGAGCTTTAAGTTTAGAGGAACAAGCTTAAGATTGTATTTAATTTAGTTTTTCATAATGTTTAATAATTCTCCTTAAAATATATTAGTATTTTAGGGAGTTTTTTATTTATTAACAATGATAAATAAATTTTTAGAATATATCAAAGTAGAAAAACGCTATTCAAACCATACTGTTAAAGGATATCATCAAGATTTGAATAATTTTTTGATTTTTTTGAAAAAGAGTGAGGGAACAGAAAATCTAATAGATGTAGATAAAAAAATAATAAGAAATTTTATGGTATCTCTTACAGAAAAAGGACTTTCTAAACGGAGTATCAATAGAATATTGTCTTCATTGAGAAGTTTTTATCATTTTTTACTTAAATTGGGGATTATAGAGGTATCTCCTTTGGAGGAAATAAAATCATTGAAATTCAATCCAGAAAAACAAATTCCTATATCAGAGGATGAAATGAATGGCCTTCAAGAAATATATACTTCTCGAAATGTATGTATTTTTGAGATGTTGATTGTAGAAATATTGTATCAAACTGGAATGAGGCGAGCTGAATTATGTAATATGGAGATGAAAAATGTGGATTTTGTGAATGGCCAAATAAAGATTTTTGGTAAAAAAAATAAAGAAAGAATTATTCCAATTTCTAGAGATTTGTCTAAAATGATGGAAGCTTATTTGCAGGAACGGAAAACTTTACCAGAGTTTGAACAATATTTTTTTGTGGGAAAACGAGGAAAAAAATTGAATGAAGGAGTAGTTTATACTATAGTGAAAAAATATTTAACACTAATAAATACTTCAAAAGAGAAGAGAAGTCCGCATATTTTGAGGCATTCGTTTGCTACTCATATTCTCAATAACGGAGCTGAAATTTCGAAAGTAAGAACTTTGTTAGGGCATTCAAGTCTTTCAAGTACTCAAGTTTATACTGATGCAAATATAGAGCAACTGAAAAATATTTTTAAAAATACTCATCCAAGAGCTCAAAAAGAAGATTAAAATAATAGGTTAAAAAGAGGTGTAATTGCTAGAAATACAAAAAATAAAGAAAAAATGATTAAAAAAGAATAAAAATTATTTAATTGATTTTCAGTATATAATATTTTTTATGAGAAAAAATAAAGTTTTTTTTTGAAATAAAATTTGGATAATTGATTTTTTTTATCCTATATTTGCAACCGCAAACGAGGAGATAAGTAACCTCAAGTAAGATAGAAGTTCTTTAAGTATTTTAAATTGCCTCCATAGCTCAGTTGGCCAGAGCACGTGATTTGTAATCTCGGGGTCGTGGGTTCGAATCCCTCTGGAGGCTCTTTTAAAAAAGTTTGGGGAGATTCCAGAGTGGCTAAATGGGACTGACTGTAACTCAGTTGCTTCGGCTTCGTAGGTTCGAATCCTGCTCTCCCCACTTTTTTTGAAAAAAAATAAAGAAAATATTTGCAAGATATAAAAATAATTTTTACCTTTGCAAATGTAAAATTACCAACAATAAAAAATGCGGAAGTAGCTCAGTTGGTAGAGCGTCAGCCTTCCAAGCTGAATGTCGCGGGTTCGAACCCCGTCTTCCGCTCTAGTAGTGAATCACATCGAGCAA
>CAKAOY010000069.1 GCA_916710115.1 uncultured Bergeyella sp. | reverse complement strand
TTTTGCCGTTTTGGAGTGCCAAAACAAAAGCATTCTCCACGCTCCCCGTGTGCTGAACCGCAAGGTCTAAAAAGCTTTGATGGTGTAATACTACGATGTTCATTATTCTATTTTTATGATGGTGATATTTCCATTGGGACAGGTCGCTGTAATGGTGATTTGTTTCATTTCTTCTATCACTGCGGTGGCTATTTTTTCGCTGATGATGTCTAAAAATTGGTTTTCATCTTCATTCTCCATCTCTGAAAGCCACGCCTGTTTTATTTTTTCTTTTAATCTATCTTTGTTTAAAGCCATTTTAATTGTCTTTTAATAGGTTCTTAAAGCGGTTTTCAATTGCTTTAAATCTCTCTTTATTGATAAGCCTTGTCGTTGGACCTCCTGAAGTGGTGAGGAATTTCATCTGCTGAATTTCTCGCAATAAATCACTCATTAATACCGCCAAAGTCTCGTTTGCTTTTTTTAATAAAAATCCTTCATGATTGATTTTTAATTGAGTAGTTTCTATCTCTAAATCGATACTTTCAATTTCACTAAAAAACTCTACATAAAGCCTGTGAATATCTTCTTTTATAGGTGATACCAAAACGAAACTTCCTACTTTGGGATAGATAAAAAATCTTTTGGCATTATCTTCTATGGTGGCTGATAGTCTAACTTCGGTATATTCTAAATCGCCATCATTGACCACACAAGTGCCTTTTTCTTTGTCAATAGATACGACCTTTGCAGGGAATGTATCGGTTTCTCTTTTGCTTAATTGCCGTAGGGCATCTTGTAATTCTTTACTCATAATTTATTGCTAATGCTTATTTCACGCCTTGCCCCATTATTCCCAAAAGAGGTTACTACTTTTTTAATAAAGTATTTGCCCTCTCGGTTGGGATGTTCTTTATCTTTAATAACGGCAGTCATTCCGTGTGAAGCATAAGGGATTAAAAAAGATTTTACACTACCTTCAAGACCATCGTATTTTAGCTTTTGCATTTCGGCATGAGCCATTTCTTCCATCTTTTTTTCATCAGAAATAATACTGGTATGAAAGGTTCTAAGCTCGCCATCTTTATCGCCCACTTCTACGCTTTTTTTCTTATTCTTGCTATCCATATAGGTATATTTGATTCTTAGTCGCTTCTGCTCGGCGGTTTTATATTCTAAATTATTCTCCACAAGGTTATAATTGAGGTCATAAATTGCTTCTTTATGGAGATTATTTAATTGCTCCAATCCAGCATATAATTTCCCTTCACTATCTAAATAAATACTTAATGCCAAATGCTCTTTGAGTTTTTGTAATACTTGGGTGCCGTTGGCATTTCTTATAATGAACTTTTCCACTTCTACATTGGGGATTTTATCTGAAAGTTCTATCTCTGTATTTTCTACCACTTTTTGTAAAATGGTTTTTAGTGGGGTTTTATCATTAAAAGCGTGGGTGATGTTTTTTCTTCTAAGAAGCCACATTGCATCTTCACATTTGATTTCCAAAGGAATTTTTGAACCTATGGACACAACAAAACCTGTAAATTCCACTCCCTCATATTTTTCTTCATAGCCTAATTTAATACTGACTTTATCACCAACTTTCAGAGCATTTTCC
This sequence comes from uncultured Bergeyella sp., assembly GCA_916710115.1. Lineage (GTDB taxonomy): Bacteria > Bacteroidota > Bacteroidia > Flavobacteriales > Weeksellaceae > Bergeyella_A. The sequence continues at coordinate 4,660 of CAKAOY010000069.1, read as the reverse complement.
ACTAATTTTTCTTCGCCATTTTGCCGAACGATAAATTTAGAGGGCATTTTAATCGTTGCTGTATCCGATAGTTCTTCAATACTTTTGATAATTTCCACTTCACTGATGGAGCGGAAAGTAAATTGACCAATTTTAATTTCTGAGGTTAAAACAAACATTTTTTATAATTTTTATAATCTGGTGCTAATGGCATTCTTTTCTGTTAAATCAGCATAAAAATCTTGGTCAGAAACTGCCGTGATGGAATATTTCTGTAAGCCTTGTTGTCCTGCCATTTCACTCCAATCAATGCTCTTTAAGACAATTCTACGAATACCAAAAAGTTCTAAAAATGGATTGTTTTCTACATTTATACTATCATTGATTTCAAATAATCGTTGTAGTTCTTGCACCTGCTCCGTGGGATATTCATCTCTTTTTTCTATATCTTCATTCACACAGATTCCTTTAATGGATAGGGTGTAATCTTCGGTGCAAATGTATTCCTTCACTGTGCCTTTTCGTTCCTTTCCTACGGTGGCTGTTTCCACAATAGTCTTTGCTAAACTCAAAGAAATTAAAGGTTCATTAGGAAAAACAAACTGCTCTCCTTTATAGCTTACTTTCAAGGTCTGAAAATAAGTTTGTCCTAGTAATAATGCCGAACCTATTCCCTTGAGTGAAGGCAAAACAAATTTGGTTTTATTTTGTCCCCACCAGCTCGGAAATGCTGGTCCTACATAATCAAAATGAGCTTTTGCAATTAATTCTTTAATATCAAAATCCATCTTTTCTGTTTTACATCATAAATTCTATTGAGAAATTACCTATTGTGACGACTGCATTTGATTAACACTATTGACGGCACGAAGTAGAAGTTCTTGAACTTTCTCACTTAAATTATTCAATCCTTTTTCAGTGTTATCTACCTGTATCACTGTTTGGTCTTGAAGTTTTCCGATATTGACTACGATATTTGTTTGCCTTGAACCACCTGCAGTAATGCCATTAGCTTTATCTTTGGCTGGGTTTTTCTTTTTACCTTTTTTCTTCTTTTTATCACCAGTATCATTGAGCAAAGAGTTGAAAATCTCTGATTTTCCTCCTCCTGTGGCTGTTTTTTGAGCTTTTTGATTGATTTTAGAGATATTATCTATCCTTACAGGCTTCATTTTTACACCTTTATCCCAACCAGTATTAAAGGTTTGGAAGGCTTTTTTACCATCTTCAAAAGCTTGTTTTGCGGAGCTAGCACCTATAAGGTTTTTTCCTGCCTGTTGGGCTTTTTGTATAGCTCCTTCAAAATCACCACTAAGGAAAGCTACGATAGCCGAGCCTATCCCTTTTATCCCTGCTAAGAGTTCATTAAATCGGGTGATAACATAGTTTTTAATCATTGTTCCCAATCCTTTAAGAACCTCCCAAACGCCCATAACAGCCCCACGTAAACCATCAAATTTATTCCAACATAAAACCAAAATGCCAATGAATGCCACAATGCCTGCAACCACTAATCCGATAGGGTTCATAGACATTGCTAAATTCCACGCCCATTGTGCTGCTTCTACCAGCCAAATAATTCCTTCCAAAATCCCAAGAGTTACAGACCACGCAATAGCAGAGGCATTAGCAATAAGCATATAAGTTCCCACAGTCAATGCTGTAATACCTAAAATTGTAAGTATTGTATTAAAGGTTTCCATACTTGGTAGGAAGCCTAAAACCCACTGCCCAAAAGGGATTAATTTCTCGGCAAATGCAGTTCCTACCTCAAAGAGAGGTTTTACCCATTCAGCAAATCTTAGCCCAATCTTTCCTATAACGGCAGAAAAGGCATCCATCATTGTAGAGAATTTACCTCCTGCGGATTCGCTCATTCTTTGGCTCATTCCGTAGAACCTACCACCCTCAGAGGTGGCTAGCCTGAAAGCCTCTTCTATCATTTGAGAAGATATAGCTCCTTCTTCCATTTTCTTTTTAAGGTCGCCAACACTTAGCCCCGTTTGTTCTGAGATAATTTGTAATGGATTAAATCCTTGGTTGATGAGTTGGAGTAAATCTTGTCCCATTAGTTTGCCCGTAGCCATTATTTGAGAATACACTAGGGATAGCCCTTGTAGTTTTTCATCACTCCCCATAGCAATATCGCCCAGCATTTTCATATTAGGGATTATCTTTTCTTCTGCTATACCAAAGCCGAGCATAGTTTCAGCCCCTTTTTGTAATCCATCAAAACTATAAGGCGTTTTTTCTGCATATTGGGTAAGGTCAGAGAGCATTGTTTTTGCTTTTTCTACACTCCCTAGTAGTACTTCAAATTTAATGTTGGATTGCTCTAATTCTATACCTTTGTTAAAAATGGCTTTGATACTTTCCCAACCTTGAAGTGCAAGACCTACACCTCCTGCAAGACCGATTAACCCTCCAAATTGTCCGCCCAAACTCCGTAGTCTTTCTCCAAAGCCTTTGGGTGGGAGATCTTCTAATCGTTTAATCTCCCGTTCTACCTGCAGAGCTTCTGTTTTTAATCTACGAATATCACTGATAGAAGTAGAAGCCGTTCTTTGAGCATTAAGCCTTTGCAATTTTGCATTTAATTCATCAATAGATTTTGTAGTATTTCTAAAATTATTTTGTATCTTTGATTGATTGGATTGCAGACGGCTTTCCATATTGGAAATGCCACTGCTGACCTTCATCAGAGTAGATGACGCCAAATCTTTTAGAAATATTGTAAAACCGTAACTCATATGATTAGTTTTATTCTTAATGCAATTTTGATTGTTGGACTGATAGCTCTTGCTGTGGTTGCTTTGTTGTTTTTGTTCAAATGGGGATTGCTTGCTTTAATGATGAGCATTATCTCATTTTTACAAATTCCTTCTACTCCCTTTAAAAAATGGTGGGCATGGCTTATTCAGTTGCCTATACTATTTTTTCAAATTGTTATTCTTATCGCTACCTACACGGAAGGGGTTTTGTGGCAAGGAATACTATTAGCCATCTTCTTTCAAGCATGTGCTTCTGGTATTATTATCAATATTGACAAAATTCTCACCCAGAAAAGCCGTTAGTCTTTGCTTCTTGCTCTCTAATGTTTTGAAGTTGGGCGAATTTCTCCGCCCACTCATCATCGGTAAGAGTTTGAGGATTGATACCTAAATAATATTCCAGCATGGTATTGACATAACCTATCCAGTTGGACTCCAAATCTCCTTTGGAATCCTCTATAACTTTTTTAGTTCGGCATTTTTCACCTCCATAAGATGTTCTAATTGCCCTGCAGCTCCCAAGAAATATTCATCACTTGTTTTTACCTCTTCATCACCAGCGACAAAACATTGATTGAGTATCGTTTCTGCAAAACCTAATGGATTGGACTGCATTTTAGTCATTGCCATAGAGAGAACATTCTTGCTCGGCTTTTTAAGATAAGCTTTCTTGCCATCTTCAAATTCTATTAAATAAATCTGTCCGTGTTTTGATTTTAATTCTTCAATGAATTTTTCTTCTGTATTTTCCATTTTTTTATGTTATAAGGTTAATAAAAAAGCCAAAGGCTTTATTTTTGATACTCTACTTTGGTGAAGATAATTGGCAGTTCTATAAGCATATTTTTATCACCTTGTTTCATGGATTTTTTCATTTCTGTAAATTCCACATTTTTAATAATATCAGTTACAATTTGCCCTCCATCATGAGGAACATATGAAGCAATAATATCAAAGGATAAGGCTAAAACATCTTTATTTTTTGCATCTCTTATCATTGCTTCTACTTCACTTTGCCAAAGGGTGATTTTCCCATCGCCAGTGCGATTTCCTCGCACGACTCCATGAGGAGTACATCCTCTCCCAAATAGATAATCTTTATCTTGTTTAATGGTGTATTCCAATTCGGTAATGCCCTCTAAAATTCTACCGCCGAAAGCGACAGAAAGGCTACACCATGAATATTGTTTTGAACTCCAAGTTGCCATTTTTTTATTAATGATTAGTTTTTAATTATTAATTTCTGTAGTAAAACCGATATTAACGGTGATGTATTTCGCATAGCCTACGGGTTGAAGCTGTAAGCTCACATTCATCATTCCTGTTTTGATGACTTCTTGATTTTCATCAATATAAGCCTTAAATCCGCTGAGTTCTCCTCTCTGGGTCATTTGTCCATTGATATTTGTTTCAATAGCATTTTGCCAAGATTTAATAATGGCAGGATGAATAGTTCCGTTGCTATTGATGGCAATCTCATCTCCGAGATTTTCCACCAAAACATTATAAGCGATAATCACTACTTTATCCATGACAAAGCCATTGGTAAGGCTTTTGAAGTCATCAGTTTCAGTGGTGAGTGTAGGGTCATCAGTAAAGAAAAATCCTGATTTTCCAGCAAAATTTCGCATGAAAATATAATGTTTATCAGCGATGCTGTCCCATGCACTGGATAGACTCTCTACCTTTTCGCCATTGGTGAAATAAGCCTGAGAAAGCTCCACGGCTCCGTCCTTAACCCTGCCTATATTTCTTTGCACAGGAGTAGAAGCCAAACGCCCTAATACTAAACCAATACAGGCTTCTTTTTCTCCATCGGTATTGGCTAAAAGAAGACTTACCCGATTAAACTTTGTAGAGCTGTAATCTTTTAAGTCTTGGACATTTCCATTAAAATTATTTGCTGAAAT
>CAKAOY010000068.1 GCA_916710115.1 uncultured Bergeyella sp. | reverse complement strand
TAGGAACGGAAATTCATCTGAGTTCCATTGAATACCAAATCTTGCTTGTATTTCACTTCAAAATAATTGAAATAAAACGCCCCATTGGGATTGGTACTCGTATTACTCTCAAGATTCAGATTAATGGTTTTACCCGAAAGATTCGTTACCGTCCCTTTTTCTATCAAATAATTAAAAGATGGGGAACTTACATTCGTAGAAGTGCTCTTTTCATTATTACCATTGATATTATATTTATAGCTATTTCCACCTGCTTCTAATCCTATTATTGAGAATCTGTATTGAATTTTGTCTGTGGGTAATAGTTCTGATTTTAGTTGAAATGATATTGTTTTCTTATTGTTAATAATCTCATCTGCCCATACCCTTCCTACTTTCATTAAATTGATTTTATCATTATTAATAAATTGATAATCATCATATTTAGTGATTACTTCATGTGTATTATTGATGGGCGTATTATCCTTGATGATTCTTTTTCCTTCACCCTTGTCAAATGTCAAAAAATAATAGGCAAAATCTTCATAAATATTTTTCAGATGGGCGGTAGGGTCTGCTCGTGTCTCGCGTCGGTGACTACCATTTCCGAAATTCCCATAAAGATTGTAGGCATCGGCTCCCTTAGCGTAGAATAATGCATAGTCGGAATCATCCCATACGGAATCATCCTCTCCTACTACTTGTATAGCAATTTCTTGCATCGCTGAATATCGCTTATCTTGATTAAATTCAGGGAGCATTGCACCTCCATTTCCATAGATTCGTAGATGTTTCGGATTGATATTATTAGGGTTAATTCCATTCTCAGTAAGGAATTTTTTTGTAATCTTGAACACCCCAGATTTATCTACTTTTATTTTGTAAAAAGTTCCCGTTTTGAGGGGATTTTCTTTTGTTTCTGAGGAATAAAAATTACTTTGAGCATTCACAAAAATCGATGCTACACACGAAAATAGAAAAATATTTTTATTCATTTGAAGTTTTTAAAATTACAAAAACACCTCTAAAAATGCCAAACATCTTTAAAGGTGTAAATTAATCAATTAAAAAATTATAAAATTATGAATTTTCTAAAATATAGCTAAACATAAGCGGAGCACAGATAGTAGCATCAGATTCCACAATATATTTTGGTGTGTCTATATCTAATTTTCCCCAAGTGATTTTTTCGTTTGGTACAGCTCCTGAGTAAGATCCATAGGAAGTCGTAGAATCTGAAATTTGGCAGAAATAAGCCCAGAAAGGCACATCTTCCCATTCCAAATCTTGGTACATCATCGGTACTACACAGATTGGAAAATCCCCTGCGATACCACCTCCTATTTGGAAGAAACCAACACCTTTACCACCAGAATTTGCTCTATACCATTCTGTTAGATAAATCATATACTCAATACCAGATTTTACGGTATCAGCTTTTAATTTTCCTTTAATCACATTAGATGTAAAAATATTCCCCGTAGTGGAATCTTCCCAGCCTGGTACTACAATTGGTAGATTTTTTTCGGCAGCAGCTACAATCCAGGAGTCTTTTGGGTCTATTTCATAGTATTGCTCTAGTACGCCAGAATTCACTACTTGATAGAGAAATTCGTGAGGAAAATATCTTTCTCCTTTTGCTTCAGCGGCAAACCATACATCTTCCAAATGTTTTTGTAATCTACGAAACGCTTCCTCCTCAGGAATACAAGTATCTGTTACTCTATTATAGTGATTATCAAGTAATTCTCTTTCTTGTTCAGGAGTAAGGTCTCTATAATTTGGTACTCTTTTATAGTGAGAATGAGCCACTAAATTCATTACATCTTCTTCAAGATTAGCACCTGTACAAGATATTATTTGCACTTTATCTTGGCGTATCATTTCAGCCAATATTTTCCCCATTTCGGCGGTAGACATAGCCCCTGCTAGAGTTATCATCATTTTACCACCATCTTTTAGGTGTGCTACATAGCCTTTAGAGGCATCTACTAATGTTGCTGCATTGAAGTGTAGGAAATACTTTTCAATGAAGTCTGAAATTGGTCTATTGCTCATTTTTGTTTAAAAATTTTAGCAAAGATAATTATTTGAAAAATGAAAAGCAAAATTTTAATTTGCTAATAGAAAAAACATACCAAAATATATTATTCATTACCTTGCCTCCTAATTTATCTAAATCTTCCCCAACAGCTCCTGTAATAGCAGAAACTTCCGCCAATGCACTTTCATTTTTTACCGCTGAATCGGTAATTCCCTGCAAACCGTTTTTAATATTCTGTATGGAATTATCTATCGCCAATAGGTCAATAGCACTCACTCTTTTTATACAATCTCCCAACTTGAACATTCGCTCTGTTGTACTCTTAACTGCAGATTTTACTTTATCTAATCCTTTTGTGATAGAATCAGATATAAAATTTAGCGTCCAAGTTGTTGTATGATTACTCATTTTTATTTATTTTCGTAAAAAATAGTTTATTATGGAAGTTGTAGGTTATCTTATTGCCATTATTATTTTTATAGTTTATATACTATTAAAAGTTATTTCCTTTGTTTTAGATATAATTATCACTGTGATAAAAAGCCCTGTTGACTATAAAGAGAATGACAAAAATAAGATTGAGTTAAACCCATAAGATTCAGGAAATTATTGTATTTGGTACTCTGAATTTTGCTTACTAAACATTTCATTCATAATTTCTGTTATGGCTTGTTTAGTAGAGGCATACATAAAAGTTTTATCTAATTTCATTAAATAAATAATCTGCCCTGCTATATGCCTCAATCCACTCATCTACATCTTTAATTTCAGAAGGATTTACTCCTAACTTCCCCCGAATAACAGCATTGATTTTTTTTAAAGAATTGTCGTCATCATCTGTATTAAGAATAGACGACTCTATGCTTTTTTAGCTCACTTCTTGCGGATTTCATCATTTCTCCAATACGCCCCACAAGTTCTGCGGTTTTTCTACCTTTCTCATTAATAATGCTGAGAGAGGAAGAAACTTTATCGCTTACATTTAGTGTCCAAGTTGTTGTATAATTCATTTTTATTTTTTATGTTTGTTAAAAATTAACTCAAATGTTATTAGATATTGTAGGTTATATTTTTATGGTGGCTTTCTGTATATTTGGCTTCATTGTAATGCTTTGGATAGGTTTAGCTGCCATTGCTACTTTTGTGGCGGTTATAGGTGCAATACTTCAAGATTTAGGAATTATCAAAAAATCTTAATCTTTACTAAACATTTCATTCATTACTTCTACGAGAGCTTTTTTGGTAGCGTTTTCTAACTTCTCTGATACATTATTCAGAGGATTAGAAATTTTATCACTCAAATTCAGTGTCCAGGTAGTGGTATAGTTCATTATTTTGGTTTAATTTTTGCTATGTATTAAATATGGATTTAGAATTTACTTTTATGCTTTTAATGGCTTATTTAGGGATTATTTCCAAAATCTCTATCATCTTGCTATTCGGCTATCACTTTATTAAAGAAGTTTTCTTTGATAAGGATACTGAAAATTAGTTTTCTTCGCTAAACATCCCATTGGCGACTTCCACCATTACTTTTTTCATCGTGGAATACATATTGATATTTTGTATTTTCTATTGAAAATCAATCGCTTTGTAATGTTGTATGTATTCTTCATCATCCATTAAGTCTGGATTTTTCTTAAAGTGATAAAAAATCAACGCGTCTATTCCTTCAAAGTAGTCGAACTCCTCTTCATTAAGAAGAGCCGACTCTATACTTTTTTTAGCTCAGCCTTTGATGCAGAAAGTAAATTCGCCAATATATCCAATACTCCTGTGTAAATAGAAGCATCATTTTCCAAAAGTTCCATATCCCCAGCAAGGACACAATTTTTAATTAATGCAGAAGTTTTTGATGCCACAAAATTAGCCGATTTGGTGGTAAAATTCGGTACTCAATTCCATATAGACCCTGAATATATTGAGCGTAAAACGGGCATTCCAATTTTGGGAATTAAAGAAAATATAACCTATGAAACACCGATTAAATCTGAATAAATTTTTATTCCTCCGTTCCTTTTTTAGGGAAATGGAGAGCGTTTATCATGATGTATGTTGTGATAAAACAGAGCCTTTGGCTCTCGACCTTTCGAATTATACAAAATTGATAGAAGAAATTAGCCAAAAGCTTCAAAATGGAGACATTAGGCCTTCGGATTTGGATAAAGATTTGATAGAGCAAATTTATAATGATGTTTCCCAGCCTGTAAAGGAAGAATTTGGGCAAAGATGGGTGGATTATGATTATAAAGAGCCAAAGTCACTTATCCAAAAATTCAAGAAGAATCTTTGGCAATTTTCCTCCGCAAAAACACTTGCTGAATTAGAGTATATCAATAGTTTAATTTTAGATAAAAACGGAAGAATAAAGCCAGAACATCAGTTTATGCAAGATGTAAGGAAAGCCAATATTTTATTCAATAGAAACTACCTACAAGCCGAATATCAAACTGCCAAGCGTGGAGCACAAACGGCTCATCTTTGGAATAAATTTTTAGAACAAAAAGAATATTATCCCAATCTCGTTTATAGAACTGTGGGAGATAGCCGTGTGCGTCCAGAACATGCTGCCCTCAATGGCGTAGTAAAACCCATTGATGACCCCTTTTGGAAAACTTACTATCCACCTAATGGTTGGCGTTGCCGTTGCACCGTGATGAACACTGCAGAAAAAGTCTCGGAAGGGACTTTTGAAGATAAAACTGTAAAACCTGAATTTCACGGAAATACCGCCCTTGATGAAGAAATTTTGACCTCCAAAGGGACTTTCTTTAAGCTCCTAAACAAAGACCACAAAGCAAAAACAAATGCCGAGCTGGTGAAATACAATATGCCAATGGAAATCGCCTATCACGGAAAATATAAGAAAAAGGTATTTGTAAGCCCCTTTGCCGATGAAAATGACTTGGTAAGCAATGTGGAAACTGCTATGGTTATTGTAGATAAACTTGGTATTGATGTCAAAATTAGGGCGCATATCAATATCCAAAATCATAAAAACCCAGAATATGAGATTGGTGGAAAAATTGCTGACCGAAAAGAAGTGTCATCATACACTAGTATTAAAAGTAATTTGGAAACCGCAAGAAAACAAGGCAATCAAAGTATTGTTTATGATATTACTAAATTCCAAAATTGGAATGCATATGAAATTACAAAAAATCTTAAAGGAAAGATTATGAACTTTAAGGATAAAGATTGGTTGCACGAAATCTATTTTGTTAATGGAAACAAGGCTATTTCCTTTACAAAAGATAAACTAATGAATGATTTTGATAAAGTTTTTAAACTATTTAAGCAGTTACAATAACGGAATAAGCCCCAATATTACTATTAGGGCTTATTCTAGTAGCGGTAGGGGTCTCCCGCCTCCCGCGATTATGTTGCAAATATACAATTAAATTTTATATAGACAAAAAAGATTAAACCTACTTTAATACTAATTTAATGAGTGATCATAATTTTCCTACACCAGATTTTATAGCTTTGGGCAAAGAAATTAAAAAAGGCGTGTTTATCATTGCCGAAAGGGAGTGCCTCACCTTTTTCAAAGAAAGCTTTGATAAAGGTGGTTTTACCGATGTCTCTTTCCAAAAATGGGAAGATAGAAAACAACCTGATTATCGCACAGGTGGAGCTTTACTCAATGCCACAGGCTTCTTAAAAGACAGCAATTCCATTATTTTTGGTTCCTATGCTTTGGGGATACCCTTTAAATAATTTAAATTTTGTATCAAGACAAAAGAATGGAATAAAAATGCTCTTTTTTTTGTAATTTGGTAGAAAAATTAATCATTATGACACTTTATAGCAGAAGATGAAATAAGACAGAGAGCACCTAAAAATGTATCTTGGGGTGAGATAATGACTTATTATGAAAGACTTTAAAACTATCATCTATAATAACTGTAAGGTAAAAGCCGATGAAGAAATAGAAAACAGAGATTTACTCAAAATAAAAGCCGTAAGTGCTTTAATGGACCAAGCTGAATTATTTATAGGATTGTTTGGGGGTGATTAGAAATCATCATCTTTTTTGTTACATCCATCAATATCTAATGCCCAATAAAAAAGTAAAGCGGCAATAGGGATTATCACAAAAGCAGAAGGTGGATAAATCACTGGTAATACTCCTAAAAAGAAGAACACCAATCCTATAATTAATAATGCTTTTAATAAAGATTTCATTTCTAAAAACTTTTAATAGAGAAGTAGAAGAGCTATTATAAATCGTCATTATCACCACACCCACAATCTTTATTAACTCTGATAGCAAATTGTATCATAGCAATAACAAAAAGTATCACAACAATTATCGCTAAAATAGTTAATACAATGTGAGTATAGAAAATCAACCCTAAAATAAAGACTGCCCAAAAAATAATTTTTAATTTCATATCAAAACTTTCAACAAAAATTACAGAATGTAAGACAGATTATTTATCATCTCTACTACAACTATTT
>CAKAOY010000067.1 GCA_916710115.1 uncultured Bergeyella sp. | reverse complement strand
ATACTTGGCTGGTAGTATCCAAAATGGTCTAAAATAAACGGAGCAAACGACCCCAAAAAACAAATGATAAGGCTTATTGTGCTAAATAATAAATAATTGTTATTAATAAATTTCCATAATGAAAGATAGTTCTTTTGAAATAAAAATAGAAAAATGCCTATCGTCAAGATTATTATTTCAATAATAGAATTGATGGGTTGGAAAAAAGCGACAATACTCAGAACAATGGAAATGGAAATCATCCCCAAACTTATTTCTCCAGAAATGCCTTCCCAAAGACGAATTTTTTTTTGTACGAAACTGCCTATTCCCTGCAATATGGGAAGTATTAGTAAGATAGAGAATATGATAAAAAGCATTGTATTAAAAATAAAAAAAACTCTAACGGATAAGGTTAGAGTTCTAGCTGAGGTACCTGGCGGATTCGAACCGCCGTAGATGGTGTTGCAGACCACTGCCTAGCCTCTCGGCCAAAGTACCCTATCATCTTTATGCAAAGGTAGTATTTTTTTTTAATTGTACAAAATTTTTAATAAAAAAATCTAAGGATGTCCTTAGATTTTTTTATTAATGTTAGTGTAAGTTTTTTATTTTCAGTTAGATGAGTAAGTTTTATTTTTTTAAACCTTTCATTTCTAAGAGGGCATTTACACTTGGTTTGCGTCCTGTTAGTTGTATGTAAGATTTATTCAAATCTACAGAGTTTCCTACTGATAGAATATATTTTCGGTATTTATCACCATTTTCACGGGTGAATCCACCATTATTTTTAAAATAATCCCAAGCATCTACATCCATTGTTTCAGACCAGAGGTAGGCGTAATATCCTGCGGAGTAGCCACCACCCCAGATATGGGCAAAATAAGGTGTGTGATATCTTGGAGGTACGGCGTTTAGTATGAATCCATTTTTAGTAAGTGCTTGTTTTTCAAAATCTAATACTGATTTTATAGTCGATGTTTTCTCTATAGAGTGCCACATCATATCCAAGATAGCCGAAGATACAAGTTCTGTGGTAGCGTATCCCTGATTAAATGTAGAGGTTTTTTTGATTTTTTCTACTAATGATTGGGGGATAGACTGTTTTGTTTCGTAGTGAATAGCATAATTTTTCAATATTTCGGGTTCTAACGCAAAATGTTCATTGAATTGTGATGGAAATTCCACAAAATCGCGTGGGACATTAGTACCTGAAAGACTTGCATATTTTTGATTGGCAAAAATTCCGTGTAGGGCGTGTCCGAATTCGTGGAAAATGGTTTCTACCTCATCAAAATTAATAAGAGCAGGTTTCCCTTCTTCGGGTTTAATGTAGTTAAAACATGTTGTAATCACAGGTTTAGTGCCGAAAAGGGAAGATTGTTCTACGAAATTATTCATCCAAGCACCGCCTCGTTTGGAGTCTCTTGTCCAAAAATCAAAATAGCAGAGTGCTAAGGATTTTCCATCGGTATCAAATATTTCATAGACGATTACATCGGGGTGATATGTAGGTAGATCGGTTCTTTTTTTGAAGGTAATTCCATAGAATTTATTCGCGGCATAGAATACTCCTTTTTCAAGTACTACGAAGGCATCGAAATAGGGTTTTATTTCATTTTCGTTAAGGTTAAATTTTTCTTTTCGGACTTGCTCGGCATAGAAATCCCAATCCCAAGGTTGTACTTCAAAATTTTCGTTTTGGGAGTTGATAAGTTTCTGTATTTCAGTTTTTTCTTTTTTTGCTCCTTCTATGGCTAGCGTAGCGATTTTATGCATTAAGTCCATTGCATTGGCTGGCGTTTGAGCCATTTGGTCTTGTAATTTCCATTCGGCGAAAGATTTTTTGCCAAGTAGTTGAGCTTTTTTTAGCCTTAGGTTGGCAATTTCTTTTACCAAGTTTTGGGTGTCTGCAGAGTCCCCTTTTTCGGCACGAGTCCAAGATGCATTGAATAGTTTTTCTCGTGTTTTACGATTTTTGAGAACAGCGAGGTATGGTTGCTGAGTAGTGTTGGTGATTTGTAGGAGATATTTTCCGCTATTGCCTATTTGCTCAGCATCTTTTTTTGCCTTTTCGATTTGGTCTAGAGAGAGTCCATCTAATTCCTCAGCGGTATCTACGAGAAGTCCGCCGTTTTTTCTGGCTTCTAAGAGTTTCATTTCAAATTGAGACTCTAAGGTTGCCAGTTTTTGGTTGATTTGTTTGAGTTCTTCTTTTTTCGAAGCTGAAAGTCCTGCTCCCGCCAGTTCAAAATTTTGAATGTAGAGAGCCAAGAGTCTTTTACTCTCGGAGTCAAGATTTTTATCATTTACGGCCTTTACTCTTTTGTAAAGTTTTTCATTGAGATATATTTTGTCATTATGTCCTGCAAATATTGCAGAATATTCTTGGTCTAAGGCTTGTAGTGAGGGATTGGTATTGGCACTTGTGAGATTCCCGAATATTAGGCGAGCCCTTTTAAGTAGCTCACCAGATTTTTCTAATGCGAGTATGGTATTCTCAAAAGTTGGTTTTGCAGGATTGTTGGCGATGGCCAAAATCTCGTCATTATGTTCCTTGAGTCCCAAATCAAATGCTGGTTTGAAGTGTTCATTTTTTATTTTATCAAACTCAGGTGCTTGGAATTGTAGGTTACTTTTTCTCAGAAGAGGATTACTTGTATTCATTGGTAGAATGGTGTTTTTTTTATTTATTTGTTGAGCTGTAAAATTATTGTTAGAGAATAAAACAGCTACCAAAATAGTGGATATTATTCGTTTCATATGCTAAAAAATATATACAAATGTAATAAAAAATGATTTTATTGGACATTTAATATAAAAAAAATAAGTAATTTTGAAAAAAAATTGGAATGAAGAAGAGCATACTTGTCTTATTATTAGGTTTGAGTTTTTTAATATCTTGTAATTCGGACCAAAAGGTATTAGATACATTAAATGAATATAACTTATCTCAGGAGGAGAAGGGTTATCATTTTGGGGATAAAATCCAGCTTCCTTCGGAGGTTTTGGAGAGAGTAGAGCATATTAGTATTAGCTTCGGTGAGAAGAAGTTGGACAAGCTAGAGATTTCTCCCGAGTATTTTAGTCTTGGGGATAATAATGTAACCTTTGAGATAACGACCAAGAGCGGTAAAGTGCTTACACAAGATGCTAATATTAATGTATATGCAAAAACTCCCGAGAAATCTATTTCTTATAAAATTGTAGCAGAATATCCACATAATCCTAATGGTTTTACACAGGGATTTCAGTTGGATGGGAATACTATCTACGAGTCTGATGGACAGACAGGAGAGTCGAGGGTCTTGAAGTATAATTTGGGAACTACGGAACCTATCGCTACCACACATCTAGAAGACGAATACTTTGGAGAAGGAGCAACTTTGGTTGGTGATAAATTATACCAACTTACTTGGCAACATAAGAAAGGCTTTATCTATGACAAAGCAACCTTAAAACCTCTGGGAGAATATGCCTATCCTAATAGTATTGGTGAGGGGTGGGGACTGACTTATGATGGCAAAGATATGATTTTCTCTGATGGAACGAAAAATATTTATTTCATTAACCCTAAGGACCCATCTACAATTGTGAGACAGATTGGTGTGGCAAATACAAATTCTACATATGATGATTTGAATGAGTTGGAGTATTACAACGGATTTATTTATGCAAATGTTTGGCAAACACCATATATTATAAAAATTAATCCCAAAACTGGTGAATCCGTAGGAAAAATAGACCTATCGGAAATTGTGAAAAAGCATACTAAAGGATCCGATGATGTACTCAATGGAATTGCCATTAAAGGAAATAATCTACTCGTAACGGGTAAAACTTGGGATAAAATCTACGAAATAGAGATTACTGAAAAATAAAAAAAGAATATAATGCATATAGCAATTACAGGAAATATAGGTGCCGGAAAAACAACTCTAACAGATATGCTGGCGAAACACTATGGTTGGAAAACTCAATATGAAGATGTAGAACACAACCCCTATTTGGAGGATTTCTACAAGGATATGTCCCAGTGGAGTTTTGCTTTGCAAATCTATTTTTTAGGAAGCCGTTTTAGACAAGTGAAAGAAATTCGCGAGAGTGGGCAAGACATTATCCAAGATAGAACAATCTATGAGGATGCTTATATATTTGCCGAAAATTTGAAGGATATGGGACTGCTATCCAACAGAGATTACCAAAATTATTCTTCTGTTTTTAATTTAATGATTAATTTTGTCTCACCTCCTGATTTGTTGATTTACCTCAAATCCGATGTATCTACACTTATAAAAAAGATTAATAAAAGAGGAAGAGATTACGAATCATCAATCAGTAGAGATTATCTATCAAAACTGAATGATAAATACGAAAAATGGATATCCAATTACAGTGATGGGAATCTATTAATCCTCGAAATGGGAAAATTAGATTTTGTGGAAAATCCTAATGATTTTCAGTTTATTATTAATGAAATAGATAAAATAATAAAAAACAATTAATAGTTATGAATGAAATACGCCATAATTGGACATCAGAAGAGATAATGACAATCTACAAAAAACCACTGATGGAACTACTCTATGAGGCTGCAACTATCCATCGCCAGTATCACGATCCAAATACGGTACAGGTATCTACCTTACTTTCAGTGAAAACGGGTGGTTGTGCCGAGGATTGTTGCTATTGCTCGCAATCCGCGAGATATCATACAGAAGTGGAAATAGAACCTATGATGAGTGTTTCCCAAGTAAAAGCTCAAGCATTGCGTGCCAAGGCCTCTGGAAGTTCTCGTGTATGTATGGGAGCTGCTTGGCGTAATGTGAAAGACGGCCCCGAGTTCGAGCAAGTTTTGGAAATGGTCAGAACCATTAACAAGTTAGATATGGAGGTGTGCTGTACATTAGGGATGCTCACTGAAAATCAAGCGAAACGCCTATCGGAGGCAGGGTTGTATGCATATAATCATAATTTGGATACCTCAGAGGATTATTACCAAGAAATTGTAACTACGCGTAGTTATGAAGACCGCATTAAAACTATTGAGAATGTTAGAAAAACTAATATTACCGTGTGTAGCGGAGGTATTATCGGTATGGGAGAAGCTTTAGAAGATAGAGCCAAAATGCTCGTTGCCCTATCTACTCTTGACCCTCAGCCCGAATCTGTGCCTATCAATGCTTTGGTGCCGATAGAGGGAACTCCACTTGAAGAACTACCACCTGTGGATATTTGGGAAATGATAAGAATGATAGCCACTGCACGAATAGTGATGCCTCAGTCCCAAGTGAGGCTTTCAGCTGGGCGTATGAATATGTCTCGTGAGGGACAGGCGTTGTGTTTTTTTGCAGGAGCTAACTCTATATTTGCGGGAGACAAACTATTAACTACTCCCAACCCTGATATTAAGGAAGATATTCAAATGTTGGAAATATTGGGAATGCGTGTCCAAAAACCTTTTGAAAAACATCCTCAACCAATCACCGTAGAGGCTGTAGATTCCAAAATACCAGCCCTTGGAGAGAAACCAAAATGGTCAAGACCTAGTAAACAGAAAGCGAAAATAAAGTAATATAAAGTCTAGCTAATTTTCGTTAATCATTAAATAGCGTTTAAATAAATGTTAAAGATATATCATAATCCATTTTGTTCAAAATCAAAGTGCCTTTTAGAGTATTTAGAGAAAAATAAAATACCTTATGAGTTCGTGGATTTTATGAATACTCCTCTTACGAGAGAAAAATTAATAGAAATTTCAAAAAAATTAAATCTCTCAGCAGAGGAACTTACAAGAAAGAGCGAGTTGCTGTTCCAAGAGAAATTTTCGGCTGATAATCTTTCGGAGGAAGATTATTTGAGAATCTTGTCAGAAAATCCAAGTTTAATACAACGGCCAATTGCGGAAGATGAACATAAGGCAATGATTATCCGCCCTTTGGATAAAATAGAAGAATTTTTGAAATAAAAAAATAAGAAATACCAAAGATTATCTTTGGTATTTCTTATTTGGTGTTTATTGCATATTCACTTTGTAGGGTGTTTCCATAAGAATACCACCTTTTATTTTTGGATTAACTATTTTTTCGTACAGATTGTAGTTGTCCTCTCCAAGTTTGTATTTTAAGATTTGGGTAGTAATATTTTTATTATTCATAGAACCAAAAAATTTCTCAAAGGTAGAGCGTCTTGCGGGGAAATAATCCACTTCGTAGGATTTTAGTTTCGCTTTTTGTGCAGCGAATTTTATAGCATCGTTGAGGTTTCCCAGTTCATCTACCAATCCTATTTCTTTTGCTTTCGTTCCAGACCATACTCTACCACCACCTATGGCATCGATTTCTTCAAAAGTTTTGTTTCTATTTTTTGTTACGAAATGAACAAATCTCTTGTAAGTTTGCTCTACAGATTTCGTGATTATACTTCTACCACCATCAGACAATCCCCCTATTAGAGAATACATATTAGAGTTAGCATTAGTTTTCACCACATCCGTATGGATTCCATTCTTGTTGGCGAGT
>CAKAOY010000066.1 GCA_916710115.1 uncultured Bergeyella sp. | reverse complement strand
GAAGATATTTAGGATTTTTCTTTTCCCCGAAAAGTCAGATAATCTTTTCTCTGATAAATCTGTTGCTACTAATTCAAAATCTAATAATTGAGTTCCCACTGCTGGAAGTTCTCCTGATGTGTTGGCTTCATTTCCGCCAAAAGTTATTTTTGCCATTTTTATTTTTTTTAGTTTTCCAAAGGTAATAAATATATTTTATTTTAATGTACAATAATGAAAAAAATAGGGTTGCAAAAAAGTTACAACCCCACTTAATCCTATTTTGTTTTTTTAGGACTCATCATCATAATCATTCTCTTACCCTCCAATTTTGGTAGTTGATCCACCTTACCTACATGCTCTAATTCTTGTGCAAGTTTCAGTAAGAGGATTTCTCCTTGGTCTTTGAAAATGATAGAACGCCCTTTGAAGAAAACATAAGTTTTTAGCTTTGCTCCTTCTTCTAAGAATTTTTCGGCGTGTTTTTTCTTAAATTCGTAGTCGTGTTCGTCAGTCTGAGGACCAAAACGAATCTCTTTTACAACTACTTTTACTTGTTTGGCTTTCAGTTCCTTTTGTTTTTTCTTTTGTTCGTATAAGAATTTTTTATAATCCATAATACGAGCAATGAAAGGCTCTGCTTTATCGGAGATGACAACCAAATCCAATTCTAATTCCTCTGCAAGTTCTTTGGCCTTTGCCAAAGGATATACTCCTTGCTCTACATTGTCTCCTACGAGACGAAGTTCCTTTACACGAATCTTATCGTTTATCAAGTGTGCCTCTTCTTGTTGGCGACGCACAGGAACTTTTGGGTTTTTCTTTTTAAGTGCTATGGCTTTATAATTTTAAAGTTAATGACTAATTTATATACCAAATTCGAAACCAGTATCGGATACTTTTTTGAAATAAGCAATGAACTCATCGAGTTTCATCACTCCTAAATCTCCTTCACCTCGCCTTCTTACGGAGATAGTTTGCTCTTTCTCTTCGTTTTCTCCTACAACGAGCATAAAAGGGATTTTCTTTAACTCAGCATCGCGGATTTTCTTACCAGTTTTTTCGTTTCTATCATCTATCAGACCGCTAATATCGTTATTTTCTAATAATTGAGCAACTTTTTTGGCATAATCTACATATTTTTCGGAAATTGGCAATACAATAAACTGCTCTGGGCTAAGCCAAAGAGGAAAATCACCTGCAGTATTTTCTAATAAAATAGCAATAAATCTCTCCATAGAGCCAAATGGAGCTCTGTGAATCATCACAGGTCTATGTTTGTCATTATCGCTACCGATGTACCATAAATCAAATCTTTCAGGTAGGTTGTAATCCACTTGGATAGTTCCTAATTGCCAGCTTCTACCCAAGGCATCTTTTACCATAAAGTCTAATTTTGGACCATAGAATGCGGCTTCTCCATACTCTACAACAGTGTTTAGCCCTTTATTTTTAGCTGCTTCAATGATGGCGTTTTCTGCTTTTTCCCAATTTTCTTCACTACCGATATATTTATCTTTATTTTCTTTATCTCGGAGGGAAACTTGTGCTGTGAAATCTTCAAAACCAAGAGATTTGAAAACATACATAACCAAGTCTATTACTCCTTCAAATTCAGTAAGAATCTGGTCTGGGGTACAGAATAAGTGAGCGTCATCTTGAGTAAATCCACGAACCCTAGTCAGTCCGTGTAGCTCACCACTTTGCTCATATCTATATACGGTTCCAAATTCTGCATATCGTTTTGGAAGGTCTTTGTAGGACCATTGATGTGTTTTATATATTTCGCAGTGGTGCGGGCAGTTCATTGGTTTCAACAAGAATTCCTCTCCTTGATGAGGTGTTTTTATGGATTGGAAAGAATCAGCTCCATATTTCTCATAATGCCCAGAAGTTTTATAGAGGTCTATACTACCGATATGAGGGGTCATAACGAATTCATATCCTGCCTTTTTCTGAGCGGCAGAGAGAAAATTTTCTAATTTTTTTCTCAAAGCAGTTCCTTTAGGTAACCATAAAGGTAGCCCAGCACCCACTCTTTCGGAGAAAGCATAGATACCTAATTCTTTACCTAATTTTCTGTGGTCTCGTCTTTTGGCTTCTTCTAATCTTTCTAAATATTCAGTAAGTTCCTTTTGTTTTGGGAAAGATATGGCATAGACCCTTGTCAGTTGAGGATTTTTTTCATTACCTCGCCAATAAGCTCCCGCTGCATTTAGAATTTTTACTGCCTTCACGATACCTGTATTTGGGATATGCCCACCACGACAGAGGTCTGTGAAATTATCGTGAGTAACGAATGTTATCTCTCCATCACTGAGATTTTCAATGAGTTCAGTTTTGAAAGGATTGCTGGCATATTCTTTTAATGCTTCTTCCTTTGAAACATTTCTAGTACTGAAAGTAGAGTTCTTTTTGGCGTTTTCAAGGATTTTTTTCTCAATTTTCTCAAAATCTTTTTCAGATAGCGTTTCTGAACCAAAATCTACATCATAATAGAACCCATTTTCGATAGCTGGTCCTATTGTAAGTTTTGCATTGGGGTAAAATTCCAAAATTGCTTGTGCTAAAAGGTGAGCGGAGGAGTGCCAAAAGGCCTTTTTACCCAAATCATCATTCCAAGTAAGCAACTGAACCGTGGCATCTGTCGTGATAGGGGTATCAACCTCAACTTGTTTGCCATCCACGATAGCAGAAATAGTATTTCTCGCAAGTCCATCACTAATAGACTTTGCCACTTCGAGGGGGGTAACTTGCCCTTCGAATTCTTTGATGCTTCCGTCTGGAAGAGTGATATTCAACATATAATAAAAAATTTTCTTGCAAAAGTAATAAATTTTAATAAAATCAAACTTATTTTTGATAAAAAAATTAAAAGTCCCATATAAAGTATGAGTTTGAGAACACCAAGTATTCGAATTATATTTGTTGATTATACTAATTTTTCTATTTTTGTAGAAAGTTTTAAATGCCCGTATATAGAGAATTTTTAGAAAAGGACTATCAGATTTTTATTTGGAAATATGAAGACGGCGAGGTATTCATGAAGGAGGAACTGTTGGAATTAGAAAATTTCCCAAAAGTAGAGGGGTATTCTCAGTTAAAATTATTAGAGGTATTGATGGTTCGTAAGTTACTGAAAACTAAATTTCCAGAATATCAAATATACTATCAAGATAAAATACCATATCTTTATCCAAGGGATTTTGAGATATCTATTACTCATTCTTTTCCATTTTCGGTATTAGGAATTTCTAAGAAAAAAATAGGAATAGATATTGAAAAGATAAATCAGAGAATATTGAATTTGAAAGATAAATTCGCTCATCCAGATGAGACGAAATTGGTACCAGAGAGTTGGGAAATGGAATATTTTACCAGATTGTGGGCAATAAAGGAGGGGCTTTATAAAATTCATAAATCTAAATTACATTCGTTTAAAAATCACTATAAAATAGCATCGTTTGATGAACAAACAACTGAAATACAATGTAGTGTGTATGGTGTAGATTTTGAAGATTTTTTTGTAGCTCGTATCGAGGAGGTGGAAGATTATTGCTTGGCTATCGTTTTGGAGCAATGATTTCTTGGAAAAAGAGGCTAATCTTTTAGAATTGAAGTATAAATTTCTATATTTGCACTAAACTAAGGAATTTAATAATGTTCAATGCAGTTTTGTAGGGAAAATATTAAGTTTTAGGTATTATAATAAATATGTATGTCAAATTTTGTAGATTATATAAAAATACATTGTCAATCAGGACACGGGGGAGCAGGTTCAGCTCACCTTCGTAGAGAAAAATACATTCCAAAAGGTGGTCCAGATGGTGGAGACGGAGGTAGGGGAGGTCATATTATAATGAGAGGAAATGCTCACGAATGGACCTTGCTTCCATTGAGATATACACGACATATTAAGGCTGAAAGAGGAGAAAATGGTGGTAAAAGCCAGCTGACAGGTGCCGATGGTGCCGATGTTTATATAGATGTACCGATTGGGACTGTTGCTAAAAATGTCGAAGGAGAGATTTTAGGAGAGATTTTGGAGGATGGACAAGAAATTATCTTAATGCAAGGTGGAAAAGGTGGTTTGGGGAATGAGCATTTCAAATCGGCTACTAACCAGACGCCTCGTTATGCCCAACCAGGTCTTTCAGGTGAGGAGGGGTATATTATTTTTGAACTAAAGGTATTGGCGGATGTGGGACTTGTGGGCTTCCCAAATGCTGGAAAATCTACGCTACTTTCCGTAGTTTCTGAGGCGAAGCCAAAGATTGCAGATTATGCCTTTACGACACTTACGCCGAATTTAGGTATAGTAAATTATAGAAATTACAAATCCTTTGTGATGGCTGATATACCAGGTATTATAGAGGGAGCAGCTGAGGGTAGAGGTTTGGGACATAGGTTTTTACGACATATTGAGCGAAATTCAGTATTATTATTTTTGATTCCTGCCGATTCCGAAAGCCATTATCAAGAGTTTAAAATATTAGAAAAAGAACTCCAAGAGTATAATCCCGAGTTATTGGATAAAGATTATATAATCTCTATTTCTAAGGCAGATTTATTGGACGATGAACTTAAAAAAGAAATTTCGGCAGAGTTTCCTGAAAATAAAAAGCCTTTGTTCTTTTCAGGGGTAACTCAAGAGGGGCTTATGGAACTGAAAGATGCTATTTGGAAAATTCTTCACGGATAAATCTACAACAAGATACACATTATATTCTATTATGATTAAACAAAATCTTCGGTTGAAATTGTCTCAAAAAATGGCTCCTCAGCAAATCCAATTGATGAGGCTGATACAACTATCCACCATAGAATTTGAGCAAAATCTTCAAAAAGAAATTGAAGAAAATCCTGCTATAGAAATAGTTTCTGAAACATTCAATGAGGATTCTTATGATGAGTTTGAGAATAATGAAGATAGCACAGATTTTGATGTGGAAGATTATTTGTTTGATGAAGAGCCTACTTATAAAACTAGTACTGCAAACTATTCTCCTGACGACGAAACCTATGATAGCCAAAATGTAATTGTTGAAAAACAAACGCTTTATGATTATTTGATGGAGCAAATTCAAATGACTCATCTGGAGGGTGAAGATCTACGGATCGCCCAGTATCTTATAGGAAGTCTCGACCCTGCCGATGGATACCTTAGGCGTGATATAAAATCTATCGTAGATGATATGGCCTTTATGCAGGGATTATATACTACGGAGGATAAAGTAAAAAATATATTAGAAAATTATATCCAAAAACTCGATCCTGTGGGAGTTGGAGCAAGAAATTTGCAGGAATGTCTTTTGTTACAAATAGAGACGAAAGTCAGTAGAGACCCAATTGTTGGCCTTACTGCAGAAATTCTCAGAAATAACTACGATGCTATTATCAATCGTCATTACGAGAAAATAATGAACCGATACGATATAGATGAGATAATGCTGAAAAATGTACTGAATGAGATTGCTAAATTAGATCCAAAAGTTGGTGGAAATTTTGATACTGAGACTCTTGATATTAATCAAGATATTATACCAGACTTTACTATTATCGTAGAGGAACATCCAGATAAAAATTATGAAGTGAAGGCTTTACTTAATAGTAAAAATGCTCCAGAGTTGAAAGTGTCGCCAGAATATCAAGCTATTTTGCAAAATTATTCTAATGACAAAAATGGCGAACACAAACAAACTGCTTTGTTTATTAAACAAAAGTTGGATTCTGCGAAATGGTTTATAGATGCTGTTAATCAAAGACAAGATACCTTAATGAAGACTATTAATGCTATTATAGAAATCCAAAAAGAGTATTTTGTAAATAATGACGAAAGAGTTCTCAAGCCAATGATTTTGAAGGATATAGCAGATAAAACCGGATTTGATATTTCTACTATTTCGCGTGTCGTAAAGAGTAAGTATGCTGATACTCCAAACGGGATTATTCACCTCCGAGATTTGTTTTCTGATGGTTTTCTAAATGAAGAAGGTGAGGAAATTTCTACTAAGGAAATAAAGCGATCGTTGATGGAAATTATTGATAACGAGGATAAAACAAAGCCTTTGACTGATGATAATTTGGTAAATATTTTGAAAGAAAAAGGATACAATATCGCTAGGAGAACAATTGCAAAATATAGGGAGCAATTGAATATTCCCGTTGCAAGGCTCCGTCGAGAGTTGTAGTTTTTTATGAATATTAAATTTTATATTTTTGCTCACGAAACAAAATAGCAATGAAATTTTTTAAGACAACAATATTACTGCTTATCGGATGTTTATCTTTCCAAAATTGTAAAAAAAATGACGGCAATTTGTGGGAAATAGAAATAAAAAAATCTGTTCCAAAAGTAGATATTATTGATATTTCTAAAGAATTCTATGATTTGAATATCCCTTTAACGGATTTTGAAAAAAAATATCCGTGGTTTAAAGGGAATATGTCTGATGATATTTTCGTAAAAAGGAGAAATTCCAAAGATGAGGCTCAAATTTATAAAATGGCAATATCTAAATTAGATG
>CAKAOY010000065.1 GCA_916710115.1 uncultured Bergeyella sp. | reverse complement strand
GATATATTTTTTCGTCAAGGGTATTTAGTAGTTTTAAATTGTCGTTAGGATTGAAGACTAATCTTGGATGAGGGGTGAAGGTGAGGATAGCAGATTCCCACTGCATTTTTTGGGCTATATTATTGATTTTGTGTATAATCTCTTGATGCCCACGATGTACCCCATCGAACATACCAATAGAAAGAACTAATGGCTTTTGAGGGTAATATTGCTCTAAATTTTGAATGATTTCCAAAGTTTTAAATCTTAAAATTGAGTTGCAAATATGATAAAAATCTTTTTTTTGAGCAATAATTTTGTAGTAAGTAGAATAAAAAGTAAAATATTTCCATTAAAAAATTGTTAATTAAATAATATTTGTTATATTTGCACACAAGAAAAAAATTAGCAAATGTCAAATCAAATAAAAGGAAAAATCTCTCAAATTATCGGTCCAGTAATCGATGTTGTTTTTAGTGAAGCAGAAGCACTTCCTAAAATTTATGATGCTTTGGTTATTGAAAAAGAAAATGGTGATAAACTTGTTCTTGAAGTAGAGCAGCACATCGGTGAGGATTCTGTAAGATGTATTGCTATGGATGCTACAGATGGACTAAAAAGAGGGCAAGATGTGATAGCACAAGGTCGCCAAATAACAATGCCGACAGGTGAGGGAGTGAATGGTAGATTGTTTAATGTGGTAGGTGATGCTATTGATGGTCTTCCTACGCTTTCAAAGGATAAAGGTCTTCCAATCCACAGAGAGGCTCCTAAGTTTGACCAACTTTCTACATCAGCAGAGGTTTTATTTACAGGTATTAAAGTAATAGACCTTATAGAGCCTTATGCAAAAGGTGGTAAAATTGGTTTGTTTGGAGGTGCTGGTGTTGGTAAAACTGTATTGATTCAAGAGTTAATTAATAATATAGCAAAAGGACATGGTGGTCTTTCTGTATTTGCAGGAGTAGGAGAGAGAACAAGAGAAGGAAATGACCTTTTAAGAGAAATGTTAGAGTCTGGTATTATTAAATACGGAGAAGACTTTATGCACTCTATGGAAAATGGAGGTTGGGATTTGTCAAAAGTTAATCTTGAAGAAATGAAAGACTCTAAGGCAGCATTTGTTTTCGGACAGATGAATGAGCCACCAGGGGCAAGAGCGAGAGTAGCACTTTCAGGGCTTACTTTGGCAGAATATTATAGAGATGGTGATGGCGAGGGGCAAGGTAGAGATGTACTTTTCTTTGTTGATAATATTTTCCGTTTTACACAAGCTGGTTCAGAGGTGTCCGCACTTCTTGGACGTATGCCATCAGCAGTAGGTTATCAGCCAACTTTGGCGTCTGAAATGGGGGCAATGCAAGAGAGAATTACCTCTACGAAAAATGGGTCTATTACTTCTGTACAAGCGATTTATGTACCAGCTGATGACTTGACAGACCCTGCGCCAGCAACAACATTTGCTCACCTTGATGCAACTACTGTATTGGATAGAAAAATCGCCTCTCTTGGTATTTATCCAGCCGTGGATCCATTGGCATCTACATCAAGAATTCTTACTCCAGAGATTTTAGGTGACGAACACTATGATTGTGCTCAAAGGGTAAAAGAAATTCTACAAAGATATAAAGCACTCCAAGATATTATTGCTATTCTTGGTATGGAGGAACTTTCCGAAGAAGATAAATTGGTTGTTTATCGTGCAAGAAAAGTTCAGAGATTCCTTTCTCAGCCATTCCATGTGGCAGAACAATTTACAGGTATACCAGGTGCGTTGGTAGATATTAAAGATACTATTAAGGGATTTAATATGATTATTGATGGAGAATTAGATCACTTGCCTGAGGCTTGCTTTAACCTAAAAGGAACTATTGAAGAAGCAATAGAAGCAGGCGAAAAAATGCTTGCTGAAAATAAATAGTAATCCATAATGACTTGATGATTGATATATTATAAGATTAATCATTGAGTTTGAAATCTGATTAAAATGAATATAAAAGTTTTAACACCAGAGTCTGTTATTTTTGAAGGAGAAGTGGATTCTGTATTGTTGCCAGGTAAAAATGGAGAATTTCATATTATGAAAAACCACGCAGCTGTGGTGTCTTCATTGGAAGGAGGAAGCATCAAACTTTTCACTGATGAAATAGACGAAGTATATAAAAAGCACTTTACGAAAATAGATGGGAAAGAGGTAATGTATGCCTATCAACTAAATAGTGGAGTGGTTGAGTTTAATAATAATAAAGGAATTATCCTTTGTGAATAAAAAATCTATCATATAATAGAATATAGGTAGATGGGTTAATAGTTAAAATCCTCTTGAAATTTTCAAGGGGATTTTTTTAGATAAAATAATCAAAATATAAAAAAATGGTAGGAATTATTATGGGAAGCCAAAGTGATTTGGTAATAATGAAACAAGCATCAGATTTTTTGGAACAATTAGGTATTCCGTACGAACTTACAATTGTATCGGCTCATAGAACTCCTGAGAGAATGTTTGACTATGCAAAATCCGCAAAAGATAGAGGTATAAAAGTGATTATTGCAGGAGCAGGTGGTGCAGCACATTTGCCAGGTATGGTAGCAAGTTGCACTACATTACCCGTGATAGGTGTGCCTATTTTGTCTAGTAATTCCATAGATGGATGGGATTCTGTATTGTCTATTTTACAAATGCCATCAGGAATACCAGTAGCCACGGTAGCACTTAATGGAGCGACAAATGCAGGGATTTTAGCATCAAAAATAATGGGAGTAACAGATGAGGAAATCTCTCAAAAATTGCAAAAATATCAAGATTCTCTAAAAGAAAAAGTCTTAAGCAATATAGATGAAGTTAAGAAGACTTACCCTAATCAATACGATAAATAATGGATTTGAGAGACCAACTTAAAAATCTTTTTCCAGACCATATAGAGCAAGATTTCCAGATGCCAGAAGAACCTTTTGAGCAGAAAGAACCACTTATTTGTAAGTTTGAGAAAAAGGGACGAAATGGGAAACCCGTAACTATAATAGAAGGTTTTGAAGGAAATGACGATATGCTGAAACAGATTTCCAAAAAAATAAAAACTACACTAGGAATTGGAGGCTCAGAAAAAAATGGAATTATCATCATACAAGGAGATAATAGGGATAAGGTAATAAAAATCCTTACGGAGATGGGATATAAGACAAAAAGAGTCGGTGGATAGACATGGCATAGTTTTTGACTTATGTAAACTAAAAAAGATAAGAAATGGGAATTTATTATATCATTATTGGGCTTACGATGCTTGTTAGTTGGTATGTGTCGTCTAAGTTGCAGTCCAAATTTGAATACTATTCTAAGGTTCGCCTACAAAATGGATTATCAGGAAAAGAGATAGCAGAGAAGATGCTCCACGACAATGGAATCACAGATGTTCGAGTTATTTCGGTAGCAGGACAACTTACAGATCATTATAATCCAATGGATAAGACTGTAAATCTGTCTGAGGCAGTGTATATGGAGCGAAATGTAGCTGCTGCTGCTGTTGCAGCTCATGAGGTGGGGCACGCCGTACAGCATGCTTTAGGCTATTCGATGTTGCAGATGAGGTCTAAATTGGTCCCAATGGTGAATATAAGTTCTAGAATGTCACAATTTGTCATTATGGCAGGAATTTTTTTAATGGCTACGAGTAGCCTAGGTAAATTAGTCCTTGCATTAGGTGTATTATTGTTTGCTGTTACTACACTTTTTACATTTATTACATTACCGGTAGAATATGATGCGAGCAACCGAGCTATGAAATGGCTACAATCCACAGGAATGATTACTCCGTCCGAGTTTGGTGGGGTAGAGGACAGTTTAAAATGGGCGGCGCGAACTTATGTTGTAGCGGCTTTAGGCTCTCTGGCTCAGTTACTTTATTGGGCATCTTTATTACTTGGAGACCGCCGAAGAAATTAAGTGTTATAGAATTATGATGAAAGTGGCACAATTAACAAAATACAATAAACAGAATCCGATTTTAAATATAGTAGATATTCCTATACCACAAATAAATGATAATCAAGCACTTGTAAAAATTAAAACAGCAGGGGTAAATCCTTTGGATAATATGATTTCTCGTGGTGAGGTAAAACTCGTCACTCCGTATAAATTACCCCTTACTGCTGGAAATGAAATGGTTGGAATAATAGAAAAGGTAGGTAATAGTGTTTCTCAATTTAGAGTGGGGGATAGAGTCTTCACAAGGCTTCCTCTATCTCATATTGGTGCTTTCGCAGAGTATGTAGCGGTGGATGTAAATGCATTAGCAAAGGTCCCTGACTATCTATCGGATGTGGAAGCTGCGGCCGTTCCATTAACAGCTCTTACTGTTATACAGGCTTTAGATTTAATGAAAATAGATACAGGGAAAACTATATTTATTTCTGGTGGAACAGGTGGAGTAGGTGCAATGGCTATACCAATTGCCAAGGCAAAAGGTCTAAAGGTAATAACTAATGGAGCCCTTGCTAATAAAGAAAGAGTAATGGATTTGGGAGTAGACCAATTTATAGATTATAAAATGGAAGACTATACCAAAATCCTAAAAGATATAGATTATGTGCTGGATACCTTGGGTGGTTCAGAGACTATCAAACAAATGAATATTCTAAGAAAAGGCGGTCATTTGGTATCGCTTCGTGCTATGCCAAACGGAGCTTTTGCTAAACGAATGAGTTTCCCAATATGGAAAAGAATTTTATTCCGATTAGCAGGATTAAAACTTGATTTGATAGCGAATAAAAAAGGTGTACATTATGATTTTATTTATGTAGAAAGCAATGGAGTACAGCTATCCGAGGTGGCAGATATTTTATCCAAAACAAGAGTGAAGCCATCTATTGACAAAGTTTTTTCGTTTGAAGAGGTGAATGATGCTCTTAACAAGGTCGCAAACGAACGCTCACGAGGAAAAACAATATTAGTATTTCAATAAAATATAAAATCATTATCTTTGCATAATTAATATAAGATATGTCAAATTTAATTCAAGAAATACAAAAAAGAAAAACTTTTGGTATTATTTCTCACCCAGATGCTGGTAAAACTACTCTTACTGAAAAATTACTTTTGTTCGGAGGAGCAATCCAAGAGGCAGGAGCGGTGAAATCTAATAAAATAAAAAAAGGAGCAACTTCCGACTTTATGGAAATTGAGAGGCAAAGAGGAATTTCCGTAGCGACTTCTGTTTTGGCGTTTAATTATAAAGGTCATAAAATCAATATATTAGATACACCAGGGCATAAAGATTTTGCTGAAGATACATACCGAACACTTACAGCGGTAGATTCCGTAATTGTAGTAATTGATGTGGCAAAAGGGGTAGAAGAGCAAACGGAAAAACTCGTTCAAGTGTGCAGAATGAGGAATATCCCAATGATAGTTTTCATTAACAAACTTGATAGAGAGGGGAAGGATGCCTTTGACCTTCTTGACGAGGTGGAACAGAAATTAGGTCTGTCCGTAGTGCCACTCTCATTACCTATCGGTATGGGAGCCGAGTTTCAGGGAATTTATAATATTTGGGAGAAAAATATCCAACTATTCTTAGAAGAGAAAAAACAAAAAATTGGAGATAGCATCACGTTTAATGACCTAAATGACCCATCAATTGATGAGGCAATAGGGAAAAAAGCTTCGCAAACCTTAAGAGATGAGCTAGAATTAATAGAGTCCGTGTATCCAGAATTCAGTAAAGAAGAATATATGACAGGACAACAGCAGCCTGTATTTTTTGGTTCAGCGTTGAATAATTTTGGAGTGAGAGAATTGTTAGATGCTTTCATAGATATTGCTCCGAACCCTCAGCCGAAGCAAGCGGATAATCGTGAGGTAAGACCAGAGGAAAATAATTTCACAGGGTTTGTCTTTAAAATACATGCCAATATGGATCCAAAACACCGTGATAGATTGGCTTTTGTGAAAATTGTTTCAGGAACTTTTAAACGAAATGAAAATTATCTGCTCGTGAGAGAGGGGAAAAAAATGAAATTTTCCTCTCCGAATGCATTTTTTGCAGATAAAAAAGAGGTTGTAGATGAGAGTTTTCCTGG
The DNA here is from genome assembly GCA_916710115.1 of uncultured Bergeyella sp. Lineage (GTDB taxonomy): Bacteria > Bacteroidota > Bacteroidia > Flavobacteriales > Weeksellaceae > Bergeyella_A. Next base: position 525 of record CAKAOY010000065.1, on the reverse strand, counting down.
TGATATTGTTGGCCTACACGATACAGGGAATTTCCGAATAGGAGATACTCTAACGGCGGGTGAAAAATTAAATTTTAAGGGAATACCAAGTTTTTCCCCAGAGCATTTTAGATATATTAATAATGATGACCCTCTGAAAGCTAAGCAGTTAGCAAAAGGTATAGACCAACTAATGGATGAGGGAGTAGCCCAACTTTTCACTTTGGAGATGAATGGTAGAAAAATTATAGGTACTGTGGGAGCCTTACAATATGAGGTAATACAATATAGATTGGAACACGAATATGGTGCAAAATGTACTTACGAACCAATCTCTATTCATAAGGCTTGTTGGGTAGAAGCCGATGAAAAATCAGAAGAATTCAAGGAATTTGCGAGGTTAAAACAACGATTCTTAGCTCGGGATAAGTATAATCAGTTGGTATTTTTGGCAGATTCGTCCTTTACCATCACAATGACGCAAGAAAAATTTCCAAATGTAAAACTACACTTTATATCAGAGTTTAACAATCAATAAAGAGATAG
>CAKAOY010000064.1 GCA_916710115.1 uncultured Bergeyella sp. | reverse complement strand
TTGTTTTGAAGAATGGGAATGTACTTTATTGTGGTAGAGTAGATGAAATGATAGCCTCCAAAGGATATTTTGAGCTGAAATTAGAAGATAATGAACTATTAGTAGAAATATTAAGAGAGATGCAATTATTTTATCGTGTAGAATTGAAGGAGGATATTGTAGTGGCTTATCCATCATCGGATATGGAAACATCATATTTGAATAAAATGTTAGTAGAAAGAGGGATATATTTATCTCATTTGGTGATGAAAAAACAATCTTTGGAAACACAATTTTTAGAACTTATTAAAAAATAAACTATGAAAAGATTATTAATGCTAGAGTATCATAAAAATTTTGCGTACAAACCATTTATTATATATTCAATATTATATTTTGTATCATTGGTTGGGGTGTTATATGTAGGATTTAATGATATAGATTTGTGGGGTATTAGAACTAGTTTGAAGGAACAGGGGATATATGATTTTCCCGTTATATGGAATTTTACGACTTATATTGCTGATTTTTTAAGAATTATTTTGGGGTTTGTTATCGTTTTTTCTATTTGCCAAGAATTTACAAACAGAACTTTTCATCAAAATATTATTGACGGATTATCTCGTAAGGATTTTATAATGTCTAAAATGCTTATAATCAGTCTTTTTTCTTTAATTGCCACTGTTTTAGTGGTAGTGTTTTCTATAGTTATAGGAATAAAAAATTCTGAAGAAATAGATTTGAAACTTGCTTTCTCAGAAATATATTTCGCATTTAATTTTTTTGTTAAACTATTAGTGTTTTTGACATTTTTGATGTTCCTTTCTGTATTGATTCGAAAATCAATGTTAGTTATTTTGGCAATATTCGGTTGGTTTATGATAGAAACTATTTTTAAACTTGTAGAATGGAGTGATACAAAAACGGCTGATAATGCGGGGCTAAATGATGTAAATCATTACTCACAATATTTGCCATTAGAAAGTATGTCTAATTTGATACCCAATCCATTTGTGAGATTGAAATTTATGGAAAATTTTACAGGAGGAATGTTACCAAAAGCACCTGAGTATCCCATAGAAGCTCTTATTGTGAGTGTTTTATGGGGGATTGTTTTTATATTAGGAACTTATGCTATTCTTAAAAAAAGAGATTGGAGTTATTAAAAAATGAATAATAATTATCATAATAAAAATAGATAAATGAAAAAAATCGTGTTTATAGCCTTGATAATCTCCTTGATAGGGAATGTTTTTATGGTTTATAAGTTTTTAATACAAGGAGATACCTATCAATATGAGGGAGACAAGAGATTGAGTATTCGTATGAAATATGACCATCGTGAGTTCGTAATGTCGGAAATGAGGCATTTTGTGGAGGGAGTTCAGCGTATAAATGAAGGGATACTTACCAAAAACCCAAAACTCATCATAGAAGCAGGTATTCGCTCGGGTAGAGGAGTTGGGGAACATGCACCAAAGGGACTCATAAAATCGGTTCCGTTGGCATTTAAGAAAATAGGAATGGATACTCACCGAAAATTTGATGAAATAGCAGAGACGGCCAAAACAAATTTCGATCCAAAAGTTACTCAGAAACAATTAGATGGGCTTTTGAGAAATTGTATAGCTTGCCACTCGTCATTCAGAATAGATACTGATAGACCTAAACGATAGAGAAACTTATTCAGAATGTGATTAATATCATTTTTTTACTTACATTTAATTATTATATTTGCGAAGTAAATTAATATAGTGAAAAGGTTTTTGAGTATTATTATTATTTGTATAATGCCGATAAGGGTCGTGCTGCCTATATTGTGTTATACATTTGATTATGATTATATTGTAAAAAACCTTTGTGATTATAGAAACAATCCTAAGAAAAATTGTAGGGGGAGATGCTATCTTGAAAAAGAGTTAGCAAAGACCAATAAGACTTCTAGTGGTAGCAATAAGGTAGAGGTTACTCCGCTAGATATGTTTTTCACACCAAATATAGATTTTTTTCAAATTAAAATTTTACAATATTCTCGCAAGATAGATGCGGAGTATCGTAAAATTTTTTATTTATCAGATTTTTATTCAAAAATATTTCGCCCACCCGCTGGGATTTGATGATACTAAAAACACCATTTCGTAATGAAAAAATTAATAAGAAAATGTTGTGAAATAAAGATTGTCAAATATTAAAAAAAAGAAATAAAAATGAATAAAAATATCCTATGTGTAGCCATTATATTAGCTACAATGTCGATGAATGCTCAAGAAAAAGACAGCTTAAAAGGGCACTCTATTATAGATGAGGTAATTATTGATGGAGTAGTAAAGCCACAAGATGTATCAAGTGAATTGACAGCAAAATTACCTATTAATAATTTAGAAAATCCACAGGTTACGACTTCTGTTACGCCACAATTAATTAACAATCGTAACTATTTCACTCAGGGAGGTATGCTCTCTAATGCAGTGGGTGTCGCTCCGAGTTGGGCGGGTATCTCTCCATATTATTCTATTCGTGGATTTAGAACTCGTTCCAGTTTTCGAAATGGAGTTAATGGTTATGTAGCCTCAGATATGGACCCAGTGAATATTGCTCAGTTGGAGGTAATAAAAGGTCCAAGTGCCGTGATTTTTGGAGGTGCTGGTGCCACGATGATTACTTTCGGAGGGCTTATCAATCGTATTACGATGAAGCCACAGAATAAGACTTTTGTTAATTTTGGTATTGCGAGTGGGTCTAATAACTATCAAAGAGCAATAATCGATGTGAATACTCCAATCGGAAGAGTTGGTAAGGCTTTGGCAAGAATTACAGGGGCTTATACTTACAAGGATAGTTTCCAAGACCAAGGCTTCTCCAAAACATTATTTCTCGCTCCGAGTATATATTACAGAGTAAATGATAGATTAAACATTAATGTAGAAGCAGAGATTTTAGATAAAATAGTTACTAATAATCCTCTATTTGAGGTGGGTGCCGTTACCGTAAAAAACTCTGATGAACTGAATCTTCCATACTATAAATCTTTTACAGATAATAGCATCATTCTTCATAATAAGGCACTTAATATCTACGGAAAAATTCAATATAAAATTTCGGATAATTGGAAATCAGAGACGAATTTGATAAGTGTAAGCAATAAAACACATGGGGATTATCAAAGATTGAAATTAGACCAAACGGGAGCGAATATCACGCGTCGCCTTTATAGAATGTTCCCAGAGACAATTTCCAGCCAACAAATTCAACAAGATTTTGTGGGTGATTTTCATATTGGTAATGTGAGGAATAGAATGGTCGCAGGAGTAGAGTATTACAGATACCTCTATGGAATGAGTAGCAAATCTGCAAACTATAATACAGAAGCCATCACTGCCCAAAATCTTGATTTTAATAATGAATATATGACAACACTATTTGCATCGAAGTCTTACGGTGAGAAATATTCTGCTGTACAAAATCATTATTCCGTATATGTTTCTGATGTGATTAACCCAATGGAAAATCTTTCCCTAATGGTGAGTGCTAGAGTTAATTATGTACAAAATAAAGGAACCCACGACTATCTAACGAATACTACTTCAGGAGATTATAACCAAACGGCATTTTCTCCGAAATTGGGTATTAATTACCAAATCCTTCCTGAGCGTATTTCTGTATTTGCAAGTTATATGAATGGTTTCCAAAACGAGGCTCCTCGTTCCGTAAATGGTCAAATGACCAACTTCCGCCCTCAATATGGAAATCAATTTGAGGCTGGTGCTAAAGTTTCCCTTCAAAAAGGTCTTCTTGATGCAGTCATAAGTTATTATAATATTAATGTATCAAATATTGTGAGACAAGATTCAAATAATCCATCTACATTTGTACAAAATGGCGAAAGATACAGTCGTGGTTGGGAATTGGATATACATTCCTCACCAATAGAGGGACTATTTCTACACGCAGGAGGGGCGTATAACGATAGTGAGTTGGTAGCATCTGATGCCAAAACACAAGGGTTAAGACCTGTAGATTCAGGAGCAAAACTTACTGGAACTTGGTATATCAACTATGTTATTCCGCAAGGTAGCTTACGAGGATTTTCTGTTGGATTTGGAGGTAGTCATTATGGTAAAGATTATATCACAAACTCGACAAGTGGGGCTTTCTATACCAATGCTTATTCTCTCTATAATGCAATGATTAGCTTTGATAGAAAACTTTACACTCTATCCCTCACTGCGGATAACCTCTTTAACCAAAAATATTGGTATGGAGGTAGAGGAATGATTACACCAGGGAATTTGAGACAAGTGATACTTTCCTTGAAAATTAAACTCTAAATAAGTCTAAATAATTGAAATGATGATTAGCGACAAGAGAGCCAGACTCCTCCCGTTGCTAATCATCTATATTTTGATGTTTTTAAACATATATTGATAATTAATGAAACGACTTACGAAGTTATCCTTTGAGTTGCATTCCTATTTAGGGCTTATTTTTGGTATTTTGTATCTTTTCTTTGGAATATCAGGAGCAATTTTGGTATTCAAAAAAGAAATAGAATACTGTACCAAACCAGTCTATCATTGCTGTTCGCCTACGAAAAAGCAAGTTTCCGTAGATGAAATGTACCGCAAGTTGGCCATACATTATAAAGATTCAAGGCAAATAATGTTAAATACCTTTCCGAGGAATAATTGTGATTCCTATGAATTTATGATTTTTAACTATCAAGATAATGTGGCGGATAATTACTTATACTGCTGTATGATAGACCCTTATACGGGGAAAATAGTTAAGGAATCTGACTATGTATCCTTCAAGGCTCCATTTTTTCGGTGGCTGTATTCGGCACACTATTCTCTCTTGATGGACAAACCAGGAAGACTCATTACAGCGGTGGTGGCATTGGCATTTATCTTGAATCTTATTACGGGAGTTATTATTTACCGAAAAAAAATATGGAATGTAATTACCCTCAAAGAAAAGATTAATAAAAAATCTACTTATACCAAAAATTCATCTTATCATCGTATTATAGGAACTTGGTCTTTGATACTTAATTTTTTGATTTTTTTTACAGGTTTTTGGATGAACAAAAGTCTTTTCCTACCAAGTGAATGGGATATAACCTCCAAAAAAGAACAAAATTATATCGCTCCGACAAATATTGATGCCGTAATTTCTATGGCGGATAGTATAGAAAATTTCCGTCCTATTGCTGTTAAAATAGCAATGGATAGCCCAAAAGATATTATCGTAAGTGGTGAATTTTCAGATACTACTAATCCACTTTATTTCGGTAAAGGTAGTGATGTCTATTTTGATAGCGAAACGGGTAAGCTCCAAAAAATCGTGAGGATAGAGGATAAACCTTTCTCCGATAGATTCTATTGGGCGATGAAACAACTCCATCGAGGTGATTATGATAATATATTTGTGAAATTATTATATGTCTTTGTAGGGCTAAGTCCTGCCGTACTATCCATTACAGGATTTGTACTATGGAAAAGAAAGCAAAAAACAAAAAAGAAAAAACAAAAATCATAAATAATACAGCCACTCACAATAAAGGAGTGGCTGTGTTATTTAATAAGAATGTTATTTATTTAACATTATATATAGTTATTAACATTTTAGATAATAATGCTTCATTATCTTCTGGAGTAGAACCAGTATAAATTTTAGAAGCATCTACATTAATTTTAGAAGTACCATACCAAGATTTATATCTTACTTTGAAAGTATATGTCGTATCTTTTTCCTTTGCTGTTAATGTTGCATTTGTCATTAATGTAGCAGGTATAGGTACTCTAACAAGTCCATTGGAATCTACTCCTGCTGCATATGCAGAGGATATTTTTGTACCATTTTGAAATAATTCAAAAACGCCCTGAGTTCCCCTATCACTATTAGGAGCTGCATACCCTACGATATTAAACATTATTATTTTTTCTTTTCCTTTTGGCACAGTGATTTCGTATTCTAGCCCAGGTATTTCTTGTTCATTACCTTGATCAACTGTAATCACAGTAGTTCCTTTTTTCAATTCCGTTTCAGAAATTACCCCACTTGCTTCTTTTATATCTTTCCATTCTGGAGCACCATTGTTTCCTTTGGATATAAGGACTTGCCCAGCTGTCCCTAGACTATGTTTTCCTAATACGCCATTCTCATCCGATACTATCATATGGGTAGCCGTAAAGTCGGTATTTTTTGTATTCTGTCCATTATAGATAGCATTATTTGCTCCATTGGTAGGTAGTGTATCAATTTTTAGGGTTCCATTCACCTCTAGGGTTTCAGTAGGAGCATTTGTATTAATACCTACTTTGCCCGTCGTCTGGGCATTAAAATAAACGGCTGCTAACAGTAGCATGCCACAAGATAATGTTGTTTTCATCATTTTTGTATGTATTATAAATAATTATATCAAATCTATCTAGCAAACACCTCATACTGAGGTGTTTAATTTTAGGTTAATTTTTCGCAAATTTAATTTTTTTTTTTTTTTTTCAAAATTCCATTGATATTTTTAACAAAATTTAACATAAAAATATCGTTTTTATAGTGAAGAATTTTATTGTTATTCAAATAGTTAGGTTATTGTGTTTTTCTGTTTCGTTTTTTTTCTGTTTCGTTTTTATTTTTTTTGATAAAAGGATA
>CAKAOY010000063.1 GCA_916710115.1 uncultured Bergeyella sp. | reverse complement strand
AACCATACTAAGGCGGGAAAGCGTAACAAGACTCAATAAAAATGCAAATATTAGAATAACATAGTATTTCCTTTTTGATACTTTTTCGTAATATAAAGTATATAGTAAGCAACAGACATTTGTAAAATTAAAAATATACCCCAACTTTCCTAAGGAGAATGTAACATCTTCATCTATCCCTGTGTTAATCATCCTTAATCTCATAAAAAACAACTCAGGTCCGGATTGTATTGCCTCTACTACCAGCATAACAAGAGCCATCGGAGCAAATACCACAACGATATAAAAATAAATATCAAATAGTCTTTTGTGATAAATATCCACCGCCTGTATTTTCATCTTCAAAAAAAATAATCCACCAATACAAAAACTCACTACCCAAATGAATATCCCTTTAAGAAACTGCTCTTGCAAACGAAACAAATCATTAGGTATCAACTCAAAAGATACCAATAACACCCCCCAAAGAAAAGGCACCAAAAATAATGGATTAAATATTTTCTTATCTAACAAATATCCTAAAAAAGAAAATAACAAAAATACAATTCCCAATAATATCGTCTCCATTGCATTTTATCTATTTTGAATAAAATCAGCACGAATAATCTTCACTAAAAACAACATAAAGACAACAACCTCGACAAGTATCATTACTGCTATAGCCCCCTCTAAATGAAAGTAGTAAATACTCACTAAAGACAAAGGAACGCTCAGCCCACCAACAATCGTATATATTCTTGAGAATTCTCTTTTCTCTCGGTTGCCACCCAAAGCCAATAAGCCTAACTGCCCCAACACACCTCCCAATGAAATAGGAAATATTATCAATAAAAATATGCTCAATAGAGGATCCACTCCCTTAAAACCTTTAAAAAGATAAGTCATAACATCTTCTCTGAAATACCACAAACCAAGATACACCATCAGCATCATCCCCAAAGTAAATAAGAAAACACACTGAAAAACTCTCCTTGCTCGGACAAAATCATTCTTCTTCAATTGTGCAATAATCGGAAAACAAACTTGATTAATCGGTGATAAAATCCCAAAACATATTGCTCGAACAATTTTTTCCATCGCTCCAAATAACCCGACATTATATTCCGTTGAAAATACTCCCAAAAATATCGTGAGACTATTTGTATAAAGGCTAATAGACGAATTTGAAATGAAAATCGGTAGAGAATCCTTCATCTCATCTATATATTTACTTGGAGAAACAAACCACTCCAAATCGGAGAAATATTCCCTATTATTTCTATATAGATACACTATCGAGAATATCCCTGCCAAAAAATACGACATCGATTGGATAACGATAGCATTATTATAATCATCCTTCGTCCGAACAAAAACAAAAATCAAAGGATAAGAAACTATCTTCGACACGGCACTCACAATGCTCAGTTCTCGCATTTTATTATTCCCTTGAAACCACCAAATAGGAAAAAAAACAGTCCCTAACACCATTATATAAGAATATAAAATACCATCCAAGTGCTGGCTAATTTTAGGAACCAATAGCACGAAAATAAATACAAAAAGTAGTGACACCACCGAAAGAAGCAATTTTATGAGTGTAACATTCCAATAAACACTTTTGACTACTTTCGGATTATCAATATTTTCAGCAATTTTTTTCGTAGCAGAAAGATTAAAACCAAAATCCACAAAAAGCATCACAAACTGAGAAAAAGCAAATACAAAACTATATTTTCCAAATGCCTCTATCGACAAGGTTCTTATCAAATAAGGTAACACAAGAATTGGGAGTATCAAATTCAATCCTTGCACACTATACAGATAAAATATATTAAATATGATTTGCCTCCCACCTCGTTTCATACTATACTAATGATGGATTTTCTTTCTCCAACCGCTCATATATTCCTTTTACATCTTGTACTTTTTCTCTTCTCAATATCAGAATAACATCGTCAGTATGCACCAAGATGCAATCCTCCAACCCTAAAAACTCGGTATGTAACTGGGTACCTATCACCATATTTCCTTTATTATCTACCTTATATCCTTTGGATTGATAATATTCGTAGATGGATTCAAAAGACCCCATATCCGACCAATAGAATGTCCCTATGACAGCCTGTAGTCTCTTAGTTCGCTCCATTATGGCATAATCCACTGATATAGATGGGATTTTTAAACTTTCCTCCAATGGTAGAAAATTATCTTGAATATTGTTAAATGCCTCTTTTGCCTTTTCAAAAACTTCGGGAGCATATTTCTGTAACTTATCCAAAAACACCTTCACCTTGAAACAGAACATCCCTGAATTCCAATAAAAATTTCCTGCTTTTAGGAATTCTTCAGCAGTATCTTTATTGGGTTTTTCTCGGAATCCAAGCACTTTATTTCCTTCTATATGAATATATCCATAGCCTGTTTCGGGCTTTGTCGGCTTTAATCCGAAAGTAACTATATTATCTTTTTTTGCTAAATCAATTGCTTGATTAACTGCATATTGATAAACTTCATCATCTTCTATTAAATGGTCTGATGGTGTTACGAACATTATATCCTCCTTATCAAGAGCCATTGCACCAAAAGCTATTGCTGCTGCTGTATTACGCGGAGTAGCCTCTATAATTTCCTTATACTTTTCTATTCTTAAATCCTCCAAAGACGAACGAGAAAGGGTATAATTATCCACATTTCCAATAATCATCAATTCATCACAAATTTTTCTATTTCTCAAAATAGTCTGCTGGAAAAGTGATTTCCCTTCCACTAAATTAAGATATTGTTTAGGTTTATTCTTACGAGACAAAGGCCAAAGACGGCTACCTACCCCTCCTGTGAGGACTACATTTACGATTTTCATTTTAAATTCTATTATAGTCGTCTTCTATTCTTACGATATCATCTTCTCCAAAATAAGTTCCATACTGCACTTCTATGAAATACATTGGCTCGGTGGTTCTATTTTCCATTCTATGCACTACCCCTTGTGGGATTTGTACTACTTCGCCTGCCTTATAATCGCGTATTTCATCACCTACAGTAGCTGTTCCCACACCAGAAACAATTGTCCAAACTTCACCTCTTTTGTGGTGATATTGTAGAGATAATCTTCCTCCTGCATTCACTTTTATTCTTTTTACTTTATAGTTTGCTTCATCTTCCAAAACCCAATACTCCCCCCAAGGTCTTATATCATGTTCCATATTTTCATTATTTAAATTTTAAAATTTTATTCCACCAAGATTTACGCTCCTTTTCTTTATGATAACCATAGCTATATTTATGTCCATAACTAAAAAAGTGTTTATTAACATCATTGAGAATAAATCCTACATTATGTATTTTATGTTCTCTTATATTTTTATTTGCAAACTCTATCAAGTCATTCTTCGTATGTTTAGAACGGGACACATAAATTGTAGCATCTGCCGTATCAGCAATTAACAAGGTATCCGGCACAAGCAACAACGGAGCAGAATCTATGATAATATACTGATAATCTTGTCTTAGTTCCTCTACAAGAGTACCAAATCTACCATTTGTCAATAAATCAGTTGGATTCGGCGGTATCATTCCCGAATAAATAATATCCATATTAGCATTATTTGGGAACTGATGTATTATTTCCTGCACATCCAAATCACCGTGAAGATACTCCGTAAGTCCTTTTAATCTTCTACTTTCTCGTTCATATCTCTGTAATTGAGGATTTCTAATATCCGCACCAATGATGACTACTCGTGACTTTCCTCCCGCCAATGTCAATGCTGTATTGATAGACACAAATGTTTTCCCCTCACCTTTCACGGTAGAAGTTACTAATACTACCCTACCATTCTCTCTATTTGGAAGTTTAAATTTTAGATTTGTTATCAATATCCTAAAAGCCTCTGCCATAGAGGATAAGTCATTTATCCCTACTAATTCACTACCATTTTTAGGAATACTTGGCAACTCTACCAAGATATTATCTTTCACCAATCGCTCTAAATCCTGCTTTGTAATAATTTTATCATTTAACAATCGTCTCAAATAGATTATCAAAAACGGTACCAACAACCCGAGCATTAACGCTCCAATATAATAAATTATTTTTTTCGGAGCAATAGGCTTTTCAGAGGCATAAGCTACATCTACCACTCTTGCCTTTGGCGCCGAAATATTGAGACTTATTGCAGATTCTTCCTTTTTCTGCAATAACAAAAGATAAAGATTTTCCTTAATTTGCTGAGTTCTCTCAATATTTCTAAAAATTTTCTCCAAGTATGGCACCTTAGATATTTTCCCATCTATCTTTGCCAATTCCGTTGCATATTCCGAGTTAGCAATTTCTAAGCTTTGCTTATTTTTATTAAGTGTGTTGATTATATTCTTTTTCAATTCTTGGATTTGCTTATTAAGTTCTGCCACAGCAGGATGTTGGTCGGTAGCATTTTCCAAAAGTCTATTTTTCTCCAACACCAATCTATTATAAGCATCTATCCCCGAGTTAATTTCAGCACTCTCCACTCCAGTATTTATCGGCAAAAGGCTATTCCCATTCAGATGCACTACTGAGTTCAAAAGAGCTTTATTAATATTCATTTGAGTTTCTACCTCTAATTGCTTTTTGCGAGCATCTGCATTAGTTTCGAGACCTAATTTTACTTCGGTATCTATATCCGATAGTTTATTTTTTTGCTTAAAATCTTGTTTCTTATTCTCTACTTGCCCTAATTCCTCCGAAATTAATTTAATTCTTTCATCAATAAACTCCAAAGTCTTTTTGGTCGTAATATCCTTATCTTCAATAGCGTCAGCATTATAGGATTTCACTAATTCATTGAGAATATCCTTCCCTTTTTCTATATTTTCTACATTAATATTTAGGGCTATTACAGTTGCTTTTTTATCAGCAAGATTCACACTATATTCTTCCTGCAATTTACTAACTCTGCTATCTATGGAAGCCAACGAAATCTCCAAATGATTATAATCTAAATCTTTTTCTGGACGGAAGTTCTTATTTTTATCAATTACAAAAGTTACAGCTGATAGTTTTATTTCTCTTCCAAATTGTGTTTTCAGTGAATTACTCAATTCTTTGGAAACTAACTCCACAGCATCACCTTTAATATTTAATTGTATTGGTTTTTCGGGGTATTTCTCTTCAAGATTTTCGTTAATTATTCTTACTACGATTGGACTTTTATCTTTATATACCTCCTTTTTTCCTAATGATTTTAGGACATATACGGAGGTTTGCAAATTATTTTTTAAGACAACATCTCTCATTAATTTTTTGGATTTTAGGATTTCCAATTCATTTTCTACTGAGTTGGATCCCATACCTCCAAATACGGAAAGTTCTCCGAGCAATCCCATTGCTAAATCGTCTTTTCCTCCACCACTACTTTTGGCTTCTTTTATCAGAATTGTAGAGGATATTTTGTAAATTGGGCTTTTTATTTTCAGGAAAATAAAAGTAAGAAACAATACCATTACCACGGAAAGGACAAACCATTGCCACTTTCGTAGAAACGGTTCTATCATTCCTTGAATATTGATTTCCTCTTGATTTTCAATATTTTTATTATCCATTTTCAATGATTACTTTCTGATAAATAGTGTTAAAATTGTGATAAGTGTTGATATTACAACCGAGCCTATGGTTACATAAACCCCTGTTTGGCTACCAAATTTAGAAGAATTTCTTCTTGTTTTATTAGGGGTTACATAGACAACATCATTTTGTTGTAGATAGAAATATGGTGAATTGATACTCTCGGCGTCTGTCAAGTCTAATCTATGTTTTGTGATATTACCATTTTCGTCCCTTAGCACCAATATATTATCCCGTTTTCCATAAATAGTAATATCACCGGCCATTGCCAAAGCATCAAGAATACTGATTTTTTGCCCACTTTGTATCATATAGTTAGATGGATTGGCTACCTCTCCCATCACGGCAATTCTAAAACTTCTGAGACGAACTTCAACTAATGGTTTTTTTATGTATTTTTTCATTTTTTGTTCCAATACATTTTTCACCTCATTGGTTGTAAGACCACTCACTTTTATTTCTCCGATTAGCGGATATTTTATATTTCCCTCGTCATCAATAATATACATTGTTCCTAATTGAGTATTTTGTCCGCCATTAGGAATATTGGCTATCATTGGAGATGTTCTTACTATTTCGGAAGAGGAATAGTTTTGATTGAATGGTTTCATCAAATCAGCATCATTTCCATAAGCTGTAATCACTAATTCATCCTTAGGTTGCAATTTTACAGAAATATTTTGCCGAGCAAATTCCATCATTGGTTTGTCTATATTTTGCATATAAGAAATCTCATCTTTTTGTGCCTTACAAGACAACATCAAAACGAGCATTCCTCCCATACCAAAAATATATCGTATTGCTTTTCTCATTTAATCTTAAAGTAAATACAAATTATGTTTAATGCAAATATACTATTTTAAACTAATCTAAACACTCATAAATGGAATTGTTAGACTTAAAATTCTTTACAACTTTTTTTAGTTTTCGCACTACTTCCATTCTATCATTTCCTTTTGCCTCTTCCACCAACTCACTCACCAAAGTATTAATCTCTTCAATAGCCATTGGTGGGTCTTTTGATATCATTATTTTCTTGTAGGGTGTCGGAATATTTTTTGTATTATCGCTTAGTAACTCCTCATAAAGTTTTTCACCTGGACGAAGCCCTGTATAGACTATTTTTATATCATTATCCTCTTCTAATCCATAAAGTTTAATCATTTTCTTGGCCAAATCTACAAT
>CAKAOY010000062.1 GCA_916710115.1 uncultured Bergeyella sp. | reverse complement strand
GGAAGAAACAAGCATCGTAGTAGAAGTTCAAACAAGCAATAACGAGGCAAAAAATAACCAACAACAAACAACAAAAAAAACAAAGCGACAAAGAATACAACCTAAACAGGAAGAAACACTAATCGCCGAAAAAGAAATTACCATAGAAAAAAAGGTAAAAGAACCTCAACCTCAGGATACGAAAAAAACTCAACAAAAAAATAAGAAAAAACAAAACCAAAATAAGGTAGAAAACACCTCCCAGCAAGAAACAGAAACAACCACCAATGAAGTTTCTGCTAATGAAACACCTATTCAACCAACAAAAAAAGAATATAATTTTGATGGACTTGTAACGATAGAAGGAGTTCTTGAAATTTTGCCGGACAACTACGGATTTCTCCGCTCCTCTGATTTTTCCTACATATCCTCACCAGATGATGTATATGTATCGACAACACAAATCCGAACTTTTGGACTAAAAACGGGAGACACTGTGAAAGGTGTTGTAAGACTACCAAAAGAAGGTGAAAAATATTTCTCCTTACTAAGACCTATTGAAGTGAATGGCAGAGACCTTCCATTCATCAAAGACAGAGTGGGATTTGAGTATCTAACTCCTATTTTCCCGAACGAAAAATTTAACCTATCGGGGAATAATGCAACAACTTCTACTAAAATTATTGACTTATTTGCCCCCATCGGAAAAGGGCAAAGAGCAATGCTAGTCGCTCAACCAAAAACAGGAAAAACGACACTCCTAAAAGATATTGCAAACGCTATATCTCAAAACCACCCAGAGGCATATATGATTGTCCTCCTTATCGATGAAAGACCTGAGGAAGTAACCGATATGGAACGAAGTGTAAATGCAGAGGTAATAGCCTCTACCTTCGATGAGTCGGCAGAAAAACATGTAAAAGTTGCCAATATCGTATTAGCAAAAGCCCAAAGAATGGTAGAATGTGGCCATGATGTAGTGATTCTCTTAGACTCCATCACGCGTCTAGCTCGTGCATATAATACCGTAACGCCTGCATCAGGAAAAATACTCTCCGGAGGTGTTGATGCTAATGCCCTACACCGTCCAAAACGTTTCTTCGGAGCAGCAAGAAATATAGAAAACGGTGGGTCGCTCACTATCATTGCAACTGCCTTAATTGATACAGGCTCTAAAATGGACGATGTAATATTTGAAGAATTCAAAGGAACAGGGAATATGGAGTTACAATTAGACCGAAGAATCTCTAATAAAAGAATCTATCCTGCTATAGACCTTGTGAATTCTGGCACACGAAGAGACGATCTTCTACTTCCAGAACATGTCTATAATAAAATAAATTTACTGCGTACTACCCTTGCTGATATGAATATTACAGAAGCAATAAAAATTATCAGTTCTAAAATTGAAGAATGCGAGACACAAGAAGAATTCTTAGAAGAAATCAATAAATAACACAAAACAAGAAGCCTTAGCGAAATACTAAGGCTTTTTTTATTTCAAAATGATATCCCCTATATTACATCATTTCCATTTGGTATAAAAATTGTATATTTGCAGTTTAAAAACCTTTAAATTATAGACTGATGAATATTACAATCGTAGGAACTGGATATGTAGGTCTCGTAACAGGAACAACCCTCGCAGAACTTGGGAACAATGTATATTGCGTAGATATAGATACAACAAAAGTAAAAAAAATGCAACAAGGAATTGTACCTATCTACGAACCTGGATTAGAAGAAATGTTCCTCAGAAATATCAACTCCGGTAGATTATTTTTCACAACAGACCTAAAAGAAGCCGTAGATAAATCAGAAATAATATACCTAGCCCTACCGACCCCACCTGGAGAAGATGGTAGTGCAGATTTGTCCTATGTACTTGGAGTGGCCAACCAAATTGGTGAAATTATCACAGATTACAAAATAATTGTCAATAAATCGACCGTCCCCGTAGGAACAGCTGATAAGGTACGAGAGGTAATTTCGACAAAGACTTCAGTACCGTTTGATGTGGTCTCTAACCCCGAATTTTTACGTGAGGGATTTGCAGTGAAAGATTCTATGAACCCTGCCCGTGTGATAGTAGGCAGCAGTTCGGAAAATGCAAAAAACATTATGGCTAAAATATACCAGCCATTCACAAATACAGGGGTACCGATTATTTTTATGGATGAAAAATCATCAGAACTCACAAAATATGCATCTAACTCATTCCTTGCCGTAAAAATAACCTTTATGAATGAAATTGCAAATTTCTGCGAAAAGGTAGGTGCCGATGTAGATAAAGTCCGCCTCGGTATGGGTAGTGATGATAGAATCGGCAATAGATTTTTATTCCCTGGTATTGGCTACGGAGGCAGCTGCTTTCCAAAAGATGTAAAGGCTTTGATAAAATCAGGTAAGGAGGAAAATACCATTTTCCAAATTCTTGAAGCTACGGAGGCTGTGAATAGTACCCAAAAAACAATACTTGTTTCTGATATTGAAAATTATTTCGGAGGAGATTTAACAGGAAAGAAAATTGCTCTTTGGGGCTTGGCTTTCAAGGCAAATACGGACGATATTCGCGAGGCTTCATCACTAGATAATATTCGTATTTTGTTGGATAAAGGTGCAAAAATTACGGCCTACGATTTGATAGCAGAAGAGAATATAAGAAAAATTCTTGGAGATAGTATTGAATATGCCAAAGATATGTATTCTGCATTAGAAAATGCCGACGCATTACTTATCGCAACAGAATGGTCTGAGTTTAAGAATCCTGATTTCGGCCTAATGACCGAAAAGATGAACAACAAGGCAATATTTGACGGTAGAAATATCTTTGCACTAGAGCAAGTGGAAGGTACAGGATTTTATTATAAATCAATCGGAAGAAAAATTATACATTAATTAAATGGACGACAAAAACACTACGAAGAAATACACTATTTGGGGATATTTTCAATATTTCAAAAATTTATTAGGATACCATATTTATATATTTCTAATTTTAAATTTGTTAATAGGTCTTTTAGATGGGATTGGTCTTACGATGTTTATCCCACTACTCTCTATAGCTACAAATAGCGAGACTTCTAACGAATCTTTGGGGCAGTTGCAGATTATTATAGATTTTTTTAAATATATTGGTATTGAGATAAATATCACAAATATGCTCCTCTTGATGGTAGGTATGTTTGTTTTCAAAGGAATAACAAACTACCTAAAATCGCTATATATGACAAAGGTGAATCTAGTCATTGCAAGAAAAATTCGTTTTAATCTTATTGATTACCTCAACCAACTATCCTATGAAGGTTTTACAAAAATGAGTATTGGAAGAATACAAAACCATATTATAGGTGAATCTGGAAAACTATTAGGAGCTATGAATGGTTTCTTGAACTTGGTACAAATCACCATTATGCTCCTCATATATGTTGGTCTTGCAGCCGTTTCTAATTGGCAATTTGCCATTATCGTAGGACTTGGGGGACTATTACTAGATTTCGTATATAAATATTTCAATAGAATAATCCAAGATATTTCCCGAAAACAAGTTAATTTAGGGAATGATTTTAATGAAATACTTATCCAAGCCATCCATAATTTTAAATATCTAAAAGCAACTAACTATTTCAAATCATATGATAATAGGCTTCGTGATAATATGACTCTCTTTGATGAATATAGCTTCAAATCTACGAAGTTAGGTGCCATTATGGGAAATGCTCGTGAGCCTCTCATCATTGCAATTATTGCCTTAGTAGTATTTATTCAGGCAAAATTTTCAGAAGGAAATATCTCATCTATTATTGTGAGTTTGCTATTGTTTTATAGAGCATTAGGGTACATAACGAACTTTCAAGGTGTATGGAGTAGTTTTATTATTTCGTCTATTGCAATAGAGTCTATTGATAACATTATTTTGGATTTCAAAAAATACCAAGAACCACAGAAAACAACTCTCATCAATAAAATTGATAATATTAAGGTAGAAAACCTAAATATTACTTTTGGGAATACACCTATTCTCAAAAATATCAGCCTAAATATCCCAGCCAAAACCTCAATTGCTCTCGTAGGTGAAAGTGGAGCGGGGAAAACAACCTTAGCGAATGTTATTTGTGGGCTACAAATCCCTCATGGAGGCGATGTCATCGTTGATGGCAAATCTCTCTATGAGTCCAACCTAAATTCTTACCGAAGTAAGATTGGATATATTACACAAGAGTCCGTTATCTTCAACGATACGCTGTTCAACAATGTAACTTTTTGGGATAAAAAAACACCTGAAACCATCAAAAAATTCTATAATGTGATGGAAATGGTATCCCTAACCGATTTCGTCAATAATCTTGAAAATAAAGAAGATTCTACATTAGGAAATAATGGAATCCTTGTCTCTGGTGGGCAAAAACAAAGAATATCCATCGCCCGCGAACTATACAAAGACATAGAATTACTCATTATGGACGAAGCAACTTCGGCTTTGGATACCGAAACGGAAAAACATATCAAAGATAATATAGATTTGCTACATGGGAAATTTACGATTCTCATCATCGCACACCGACTTTCTACAATCAAAAATGTGGATACTATCTATCTCCTCGAAAAAGGAGAAATCTCTGGTAGTGGTGATTACAACAGTCTCGTACAATCCTCCGAAAGATTTAAACGAATGGTTGAGCTACAAGAACTATAACACACTAACAAATGATTTACAAAGAAAAATTGAAAGATATCAAGGCTTTCGTCTTTGATGTAGATGGAATCTTCACTGATGGAACAATCTATCTAATGCCTGATGGAAGTATGTGTCGAACAATGAATGTACTTGATGGGTACGCCGTCGTAAGAGCCTTAAAATCAGGATATAAAATAGGAATCATCACAGGAGGAGACGACCCTATGGTGAAACAAAGAATCCACTATCTCGGCATAACTGATTATTACTCCAAATCCCAAAATAAGGTTATTGATTATCAAGATTTTAAAGAAAAAAATAACCTCAACGACTCCGAAATATTGATGATGGGCGACGATATACCCGACAGAGAAGTCATTAAAATGGCTCATATCGGTGCCTGCCCACCAAATGCTGTCCCTGAAATAAAAAAAGTTGCCGACTATATCACCCCGGTGAATGGTGGTTCGGGTGCAGTACGAGATGTGATAGAACAAGTGATGAAGGCTCAAGGAAAATGGGATATCCAAGATAATACTCAATCCATTTAATATGAAAATCTTGTTAGCATCTCAATCCCCTCGTAGAAAAGAATTATTAGAAAAGATGGGACTATCTTTTGATGTAGTGAGTATCCACTGCAACGAGGACTATCCTACTACCCTACCCATCTATGAAATCGCAGGGTTCTTATCCGAAAAGAAGGCGAGTGCCTATCAACACCTACAAAAAGATGAAACACTAATAACCGCCGACACTATAGTATGCCTTGATAATCAGGTATTAGGAAAACCAAAAAATAAAGATGAGGCACGCTCAATGCTAAAAAAACTATCCAATAATACTCATATTGTCTATACTGGAATTACCCTAAAAACACTACAAAAAACCATTACAAAAATAGACAAGGCAGAAGTAAGTTTTAACAAAATTAATGATGAAGAAATAGATTTTTATATTGAAAACTTCAAGCCAATGGACAAAGCTGGAAGCTACGGCATACAAGATTGGCTCGGACTCACAAAAATAAAGAGAATATCAGGAAGTTATTACACTATTATGGGGCTTCCTACTCATCTCGTTTACGAAAGTCTGGCAGAATTAAATAATACCTTTTAGAATCCAAAAATATTTTTTGCTTGGTTGTAGGCATATTCATAATGAAGTAAATTTAATGAATGTTCCACTTTTTCCGTAGCTAAAAAATTGATAAGTTTCTCTGTCGACATACCTCCAATACCTTTAATTGTACTATGAAAATCCCGACATCCTTCATCAAAAGCTGTTTTTAACTTTTCATAGGCTCCATTGTTTTTTGTATAAAAATGGGCACCAAAACGAATTTCCGGAAACATATTCACCGATTCACGAAAAGTTTTTCGGATTTTCTCCACCGATGCCGAGCCAGTTGTATCAGCCAATAAAATATTTTGGACTCCTATTTCACCAAAATTCTTTATAATAAAAAACACCTCATCTTGCAAATTATTTTTATCATAAAAATCTAATAAACAAATATTTAATTTCTTTTTTTCCAAATTTACAATAGTATTTATCTCTCTAACTTCCTCAAGAATTTCATCTCGTTTTTTACTATTATTTTCAATATCATAGATAGACAATGAGTATTCTAAAATATCCACATTAGGACATTTAAGAGCGTATTCCACTCCTTGCAAACTAGTTACTACCACCGAAATTTTGGTATCTGTTTTTTCTGTATTTCTCAAAACCTCTGCCGTATCCCAAATCTGGAAATCCATCTCTGGCGAAGTGAATCCTCCACAATCTAAAACACTAAAATTTACTCTCATAAGAGCATTGATATAATCAATTTTCTTGATGGTTGGCACAAAATCCCTTAGACTTTGCATTGCGATTCTTGGACTTTCTGTAAGGTACATTTTTTTCTTGCTAAGAAAAGAATTTTTGTTAAAATCAACAAATTTCCAAATTATATCTACAAAACTAAAAAGCAAGCAATAAAATTAACTAAAATCTAATTTTAATATATTTTAACATATTAAAAACAATATTTATTCAAATTTATTTTAAATTTTTATACAATTTAGAAAAATTATTATATATTTGCAAGTATTATTTTATTTATATTTTATGAGAATACTATCTTTATTACCTTTCGCCATATTTATAGGCGTATTTTTGGGATGCGGTATTGCTTATGGAAATTTCTATAAACTACCAGCTCCTATC
>CAKAOY010000061.1 GCA_916710115.1 uncultured Bergeyella sp. | reverse complement strand
AATATTTAAAATTTTACTTTAGCAAAGATACAATCTTTGTTATTTTTATACTAATTTTTACTCGTTAAATATTAGTTAAACATAGATTAAATAAATATTAAACTTATTTAACTACATTGTCATTCCTATGTCTATACCTTTTATTTTTCGGTAGAGGTCTGTGGCAAAATTATCTGTCATTCCCGATACAAAATCTATCACCCCCAATACCTTTTGATAATCAGTACCATTTTCATACAAAAACTGCTCTGGAATAAGTTTCAGCGCCATATTATCATATATTTTATACTCTGATTTTGGTTTTAAAATAGGGAAGATGAAATGACTGAGTAATTCGTACATCACATTATACCCTGCATTATCAATCTCTACTACCGCTCTATGATTATAAATTTCCTTGATAGAAAACGCCTCTATCTCCTGCAAATATTTATTCTCCGACTGATAAATATCAAGTAAAGCCATATCGAGGTTTCCATTCAAAATTTTATCAAAATTATCCTTATAAAGTTGGAATGCCTTATTAATTAGAGAGTTAATAACTTTAGCTCTGAGATAAGAAATCCGTTCGTTTCGGTTTTTTAATTGAGCTAATTTGTCCGTTATCCTGCTTATATTTCCACTTTCGGATTTGATGAGTTCGAGGAACAAATTTTCGCAATCAGAAGAAGAAATTATCCCCAATCGATGGGCGTCTTCCATATCGATAATATTATAGCATATATCATCAGCTGCCTCCACAATCCACACGAAAGGATTTCTCTTGTAGATAAGTGGCTCTTTCGATTCCAAGAGCATTCCTGTAGCAGAGGCTATCTTTTGGAAAGTTTCCTTTTCATTCTGGAAAAAGCCCAATTTCTTTCTATGAAGAGTACTCCTATCTCTCGCTATTCCCTCACAAGGGTATTTAGCAATGGTAGCCAAAGTTGTCATCGTCAGCTGAAGCCCACCAATATCTTTCCCATTTTGTTGATGGGTTAGAACTCTCATTCCATTGGCATTTCCTTCAAAATTTACCAAATCTGCCCACTCAGCATCTGTGAATTTTGGTTTTAAATCGCTTTCATTTCGTTCAAAAAAACTTGCTATGGCATCTTCTCCAGAATGCCCAAAGGCAGGGTTTCCGATATCATGACAAAGACATGCCGATGCCACTACAGTACTCAAATCATATAAATAAAAGGCCTTTGCTTCCTCTGTAAGGTCATTTTTATGGTTTTCAACGATGAAATCACCTACCAAAGAGCCTAGACTCCGCCCAACACAAGATACCTCCAAAGAGTGTGTGAGCCTATTATGGACAAACACACTCCCTGGTAGTGGGAATACTTGGGTTTTATTTTGCAATCTTCGGAAGGCAGAGGAAAAAATCAGTCTATCATAATCTCTCTGGAAATCAGTACGAGAGGTTGGTAAGGCATCTATACTGTCCGTCCGTTGATTGGTAAATAGTTTATTCAAATCCATTTCTTCTGATGGCTTTAAAATTTCGGTTTTATTTAATGTATGAGAGTATTAGTTCTATTGTCTGCTCTTTATCAATGTCCGAATTATCAATCAAAATAGCATCTTCGGGCTGGATAAGTGGAGCAATCTCTCTCTCACTATCTATTTTATCACGCGTAAGTAAGTTCTCTCTTACTTCTTTCATTGATGTTTCCATCCCCATTTCTTTCAGTTCTTTGTGGCGTCTCTCGGTTCGTTTATCCACACTTGCCGTCAAGAAAAACTTATAATCCGCATCTGGAAGTACCACAGAGCCAATATCTCTTCCGTCCAAAATTACTCCGCCAGTTCTAGCAATCTCCCTTTGGGTATGCAATAGAAATTCCCGTACCTCAGATTGCTTAGCTATTTGGCTCACATTATCGGATATTCTTTGGGTTCTTATCTCAGTGGAAATATCCCTTCCGTTAAGGTAAAGTACCAACGAATTTTCCTTTTTCTGAAACTCCAAATGTACCTCAGTAAATCTTGAAAAGAGATTTTCAAAATCTATTACTCCATCTTTTACGCAATTTTCTAAAGCAAAAAAAGTTATTCCACGATACAACGCCCCCGTATCCAAATGGATTATATCCAAACGCTTTGCTATTTCCTTTGAAATAGAACTTTTCCCTGTGGAAGAATAGCCGTCTATGGCAATTATAGGTTTTCTCATTGGTCTATTTTTATATCGGCTATGTAATGTAGCACCGAATATTATCTACAAAATTTTGGCTAATTTATTAATATTTTGCCAATGAGACAAATTTATAATTTAAGATTATCAATAATTCCTTCCGTTATTTTTCCTTTTTAAATAAGATTTTTATTAACTTTGCTCAAAATTTAATGAAAAATGCAAGACATAAAACTCAATACCATTGCAGAAGCCATTGAAGACTTAAAAAATGGGAAAATCATCATCGTAGTAGATGACGAAAATAGAGAAAACGAGGGCGACTTCCTCTCCGCAGCTGAACTTACCACTCCCGAAATTATTAATTTTATGACAATCCACGGACGAGGACTCATCTGTACCCCACTACCCGAAAAACGATGCGACGAACTAGGGTTAGACATTATGGTAACCAGAAGTAGTGACCCAAAAGAAACAGCATTCACCGTATCAGTAGATTTACTTGGCAATGGAGTTTCCACAGGAATTTCGGCATCAGACAGAGCGAGAACTATTCTAGCACTAATGGACGAAAATACCAAATCAACAGATTTGATGCGTCCTGGACATATATTCCCTTTGAGAGCAAAATCAGGTGGAGTATTAAAAAGAGCCGGGCATACCGAAGCAGCTATTGACCTCACGCGTCTTGCAGGTCTAAAAGAGGGAGGCGTTATCTGCGAAATAATGAACGAAGATGGTACAATGGCAAGGCTACCTCAATTGATGGAACTTGCAAAAAAATTAAATCTAAAAATCGTATCCATTGAGGATATAATTGATTATCAACTAAAAAAAGGCGATCTAGTCCATAAAATTGAAGAACGAAAAGTAAAAACTTTCTATGGAGAGTTTGATTTCCACGCTTTCCAAGAGAAACATACCGAACAAATCCACTTCGCACTAACGAAAGGAAATTGGGAGTTGGAGGAACCTGTTTTGGTAAGAGTACAATCTTCTAATGTTTATTTTGATGTTCTACATCAACTCATTAATGGAGAAAAACCACTATTAGAAAAAATTACCAAACTCATCAATAATGAGGGAAAGGGTGCCTTAGTTTTCATCAATAATGTTTCTAATGCAGAGAATACTTTGAGAAAATTACAACAGTTTAATAATCAACAAGACGGACAATTAACAAAAAAATCTAATAACTTCTCTGAATATGGTATTGGAACCCAAATTTTGAAAAAATTAGGCATCAATAATTTTAAAATTATCAGTCAAAATCCAGACCAAAAGCCAATGATTTCGGGCTACGGTGTGAAAGTCTCCGAAATTGTACCCCTATAACAAAAAAGGACTAACTTTTGAGTTAGTCTTTTTTTTATCTTCCCTCCCATTCTTTATAGAATTGCTCTAAGAATTTCAGCATAAAATCGTGGCGTTCTTGGGCCAAATATTTACCTGTGGCAGTATTCATCATATCTTTTAAGAACAATAGTTTTTCATAAAAATGGTTAATTGTCGTTCCATTTGATTTCTTATATTCCTCTTTTGACATTCCTAAGCGTGGCGGCTGTGATGGGTCATATAGAAGGCTATTTCGGAATCCTCCAAAATGGAAAGTTCTCGCTATACCAATGGCTCCAATAGCATCTAATCTGTCAGCATCTTGTACAATTTTTAGTTCCAAAGATATATTTTCGGGAGTTTCGTGTCTATTTTTGAAAGATATATTCTTAATAATGAACAAAACCTCATCAATAATTGATTTAGAGACGGAGATTTGTTTCAAATAATTTTCAGAAATTTCTAAAGCAAGAGACTCATCACCGTTATGAAATTTTGGGTCGGCAATATCGTGCAGCAAAGCACTTAACTCTACGACTATAGGATTTCCTTTTTCTATCCGATTAATATATTTCGCTGTATTCCAAACTCTTTGTATATGGAACCAATCATGCCCTGCCTCCGCATTGCGGAGTTTTTCCTGTACAAAGTCAATCGTTTTCGCAATAATTTTTTCCAAAATAGTATTTTTTTAGGAAACTTCTATAAATTCAGCTATCAATTTCACTGGTTGATTCTCCTTATCAAATCCTATATAACAAGCATAAAATCCCTCACCATGCCCCGCTTCATAAGCAAAAATCGTATTCGGTTCATTGGGATTCGGTTGTAAAAGATTATATTGGTGTATCATTTCTCCCTCTTCATTGAAAAATTCTGAGTGAAAAAACTCATCATAAATTCCCAAAAAGTCATCTCCTTTTTGTGTATATAGGTTGTTTTCTAAATTATTCAAGAGATTTTGAGTGTCAAAATCCATCATGCAGGCCATTCCACTTTCTACGGGATAGCCAAAAATTTCTCCTTTAGAAAGTTTTTTCACATTCTGTCCTTCGCATACAGCCAATTCCCAATGATGCACCTCGCAATCTGAAAAATTAATTTCGGTATAAGCGATTTTATCGGAAGTAATTTCTTTATGCACCAAAACAAGAAAATCACCCTTTGGAAAATCGGTAACAAAAGGTTGTTTGTCGCTGGTAATGATTGGATCGCAAGCCACTATTTTACCTGAGGAAAGGTGGATTTCCCCTACCTCAAAAGACTCTAATAATGGATTTTCTACAAAATTTTTTCCAAAAATATTATGTAAATTTTCAAAATGTTGCATCGTAAATAAATAATCTCCTTGCTATGGTTCTGCAAAAATAATAAAAATTTATTAAGCTATAATGTCTTTGAATATATTTGAGAACAAAATAACTTTCGTAATCATTGCAAAATAAGTATTTTTGTAGAAATTTTTTATTAAAATCATTAATCAAAAAAATATGAAACAACAGCCTATAGAGGGTTTTTCTAAACTTAGCAAACAGGAAAAAATAAACTGGATTGTAAAGGAATATTTAGATAGCAACCCATATTTTACAAATATTCTACAACAATATTGGAATGATAACTCCGAATTACAAAAACTCCACGACGAATTTTCAGAAAATACAATTTCTAATTTTTATATGCCTTATGGCATTGCCCCAAATTTCCTCATCAACGGACAATTATTTGCTATTCCAATGGCTGTGGAAGAAAGTTCCGTAGTGGCTGCAGCCTCCAAATCGGCGAAATTCTGGCTTGACAAGGGGGGATTTAAAACAACAATAATCAACACTGAAAAATTAGGACATACCCATTTTATCCTAAAAGCCGATGCTGTGAAAATCATCCATTTCTTCAACTTTAAATTAAAGAAAAAACTCTTTGAAGCCACTGAAAGCATCACGGCAAATATGCGAAAACGAGGCGGGGGAATCCTTAATATTGAACTGATTGACAAGACTAATGAATTAGAAAATTATTACCAACTAAAAGCCTCTTTCGACACGCAAGATTCTATGGGAGCAAATTTTATCAACTCGTGTTTGGAGCAATTTGGTAAAACTTTAAGAGACGAAATATCCTCTGATGAAGACTTTAATGAGGAAGAAAAAAATTCATTGCAAATCGTGATGAATATACTCTCTAACTACACTCCAAACTGCATTGTAAGAGCTGAGGTATCTTGTAAAATAGACGAATTGAAAGACGATAGTGATATCTCACCAGAGGAATTTGCGTGGAAATTCCAACAAGCTATAACTATTGCAGAAATAGATACTTATAGAGCAACTACCCACAACAAAGGAATAATGAATGGCGTAGATGCCGTAGTGATAGCCACAGGAAACGATTTCCGAGCAACGGAAGCCTCTGCCCATGCATATGCATCTCATTCGGGGAAATATTCTTCTCTCACACACTGTACAACGGACAATGGCATCTTTCGTTTTTGGTTGGACTTACCTATCTCTGTTGGCGTTGTTGGGGGCCTCACAAATCTTCACCCATTGGTGAAATTCTCTTTAGAACTATTAGGTAAGCCATCTGCACAAGAATTGATGAGTATTTTGGCCGTATCGGGATTGGCACAAAATTTTGCAGCTATCCGCTCACTCATTACTACAGGAATACAAAAAGGCCATATGAAAATGCACCTATTGAATATTCTGAACCAATTTAAAGCAACAGAAAAAGAAAAACAATTTTTTGTAAATTATTTCAAAAATAAGACAGTGAGCCACCACGAAGTTATCTCCACTCTGAAACAATTCCGAGAAGATAATCATTAAAATTTAATATCCTAAAAGAAATAGGTGGAACAAACATTCCACCTATTTTTATTATTGTTATCTTGATTTATATACCACTGTCACTACTGTACCTTTTCCGTAAAATTCTTCTGTATCACTTTCTGCTTTTTTATATTTCAGGTAATATTTACCATCTTTTTCTGTTAGTGATACATCATACCCTGATTCATTGGTATAATGTTTTGTATTATCGGTATAGAAAATCAAAGTTTTATTATTTTCAATTACTTCAAATGCTCCCTTATCTATATTTCTTTTTAAACAACTATTATTAAATTCATAAGTAGTAGGGGAATCAAATACCAATTCACTTTTTGCATTTTCTTCATTGCATAAATTTACTTCCTTTAATATATCAGTATTTTTCACTCCATCTTTGTTAATATCCATAGGGACACTTGAAGTAAATTCCACGAGGTCGAATTTTCCTATTTGGTTAAGTTTTTGAGCATTTAGGGGTACTTCTTTTCCTGTTGTTACAGGTTTGTCGTCTCCTCCATTTCTACAAGATACACTTACTAACGCTGCGGCCATCATTGCAAAAAAAACTGTTTTCTTCATTTTAAAAAAATTTTAGTTGATTTACAGCCACAAAGGTATGTAT